>CACYEO010000127.1 GCA_902773475.1 uncultured bacterium
AGAGGCCACCTTCGGCGTGGGCGACGGCGAAAAGGCGTGGATAAACCTCACGACCTCGAAGTACGCCGAGGCATACCGCTGCGGGGACATCCTCACGAAAACCGGCACGGACGCCGGGATGCGCGAGATCCTCGACAAGATGTCGCTTTCCGACATGCAGCAGACCATGGACGTCACGCGGTTCAAGGCGCAGGAGATCCTGGCCAGCGACAAGTTCCCGCGGCTCGCCCGAGTCGTCGAGGTGTGCCGGGGCACGGCGAAGGACCTGAACACGAAGGTCCTACGAGCGATTGACGTGCGTCTCAAGGACCTCCAGGCGCTCAAGGTCAAGAAAGGCGCGGGCTGGACCGCCGCGGAGGAGACGGAACTGACTCGCATATCTGAAGCGCGCAAGTATTACGGCAGGATGGCGGACGTCTACACGAAGATCGGCAACCACACGATAGAGCCGCACCAGATCGACGACGCCGTGAAGGACGTGACGGCGGACCAGGGCGTTCTGGAATCGCTCGACAGGCTCAGCGTGTTCATGCAGACGCTCGTGTTGAAGTAACGAGGAAAGGAGACATGACGATGAGAACGGGAATCGCTTTCATTTCAGTCGTGGCGCTGTTCGCTGCAGCCGCCCGCGGAGCCGGGGAAGACGCGGGATTTTTCGAAAACCGCCTTGTCAGGGTGCCGCTGTCGCTCAAGCCCGCCAAGGGAACCCCGGGAGAAGATGGGGCGGTCCCGGCTGTGTCGATACCGCTGAAAGACGGTACGTCTATAGAGATATTCAATGAAACGGGTAACTTCCCGGGCGAAGGCGGCGGAGCCGCGCCGCGGAACGTCGCGGAAGGAAGACCTGTCACGCGGATTTCCGCGGCGGCGGGAAAACTGCATTGCGTGAAAGTGCAGTTCGGCGATTCCACGCTGTTTGCGTACAGGCGCGGGCGTCTGTACCGCGGCGCGCTCGTTTCGATGGGGGCCGAATATGTCATAAGCGTAAAACTTCCGCCGGGACGCGTTTTCGATAAAGAGATCCGGCGCATTTTGAAGCGAGTCGGCCTGGCGCCGCTCCCCGGGTGCGGAGTCGAGGCCGCCATCGCGTTCTACGGCGGCGAGTGCGGCGTCCCGGCCAAAGAAAGGGCCGAAACCGTGAAGAAGATTGCGAGACGCCGTCCGCAGTGCTGCGAACTGCTAGAACTGCTTATAGACGCGGCGCAGGATTCCGAAACGGTTGCGTGGTGCGAGAAGCGTCTATCGCGCTGGAATCCGGCGAAGTACGGTTCCGTCGGCGCGGATTCGGCAGATGAATACGATCCGTCCGATCCCGCCCAGCGCGCGGCGGTGGAGGAACTTTGCGAAGCTGCGCGGTAAAGAGCGCAATCCGCCCCGCCGAACCGCCCTCCCGTCTCGCGTCTGGCGGCAAACATATCTCGCGTCTCGCGTCTAAAGTCTCGCGTCCCATAATTGATAAGTGTTTGGGTGTTTGAGTTTTTGGGTTGGCGAATGTTGCCAACCTCTGGGAATTGGCATTGGGATTGGATATTTTCACATTGGCAAAATTTTACAAGTGTTTGAGTGTTTGCGTTGGCCGGCCGCCACGCGGCCCGTAAACCGGTAAGGCTGCAGGAATCCGCTGAAAACACTGCACCCCTGGATATGTATTTCTTTGCATTGGGGGCTTGAAATCCCCGTTTGTGGATGGTAGAATTATTCGCGATGGCAAATTATACCCTAAAAAGGGGTAGTATTGACATGTCCAAGTTTGATGAAATATCCGAATTGGCCATAGAAAACTATGGAATTGTCACCGCCGCCGAAGCGGTGAAGATTGGTGTTGCCCTGAAGGACGTACATGAGTGGATTCACAGTGGACGGCTTGAAAAAGCGGGCAGGGGTGTGTTTCGGCTCCGGAATTATCCATACAGCGAGTACTGCCATTACGCCGAGGCGGTTGCGCTCGTCGGGAAGGGTGCGTGGATATGCGGCGATAGCGTGCTCGCCATGCACAATCTCGCGCTGGTGAATCCGCTACGCATTTGTGTCGCGACGACCAGGCGTGTGAGGCGCACGTTGCCGGAGTGGATAGAAGTGGTGAAGAAAAGCGGGGACGAGGACAAGGACGACTTCAATGGCATCCCTTGCCAGAACCTCGCATCGGTGTTGATAGAGGCCAGAGGGCACCTGATGCTTGAGCGATTGCATCAGGCGATTGCGGAGGCGCGCGGGAGGGGACTGCTTTCC
>CACYEO010000128.1 GCA_902773475.1 uncultured bacterium
TCTTGCGCTCAAGGCGGCTTCCCCCGTCTGGGAGGCGTTCGGTCTCCCGGGGCTTCCCGGGAAGGGCTTCCCCGAATGTTTCAGCACGTCCGAGATAGGCGAGCGGCTCGGTTTCGTCTGCCGCAGGGAGGCTCACGGAATCGCGGCCTGCGATTTCAAGTGGATGCTCGACATGGCCGACCGCCTTTGGAAAATCCGGGCGGACGCGGACGGATCGAAGGCAAAGCGGTAGCGCCGGATGGTTTTCCGCTACCGCGAGGTGCGCAACGCGGGATCGGCCATGTCGCGCAATGCGTCGGCAAGCCGGTTGAACGCCAGGACCAGCACGAATATCGCGGCGGTGACAGATGCAAGCTCCCACCACACGCCCTGCCACAGCCTGGCGCAAGAGTCTTTTATCATGTTGCCCCACGACGGCTCGTTCTGGACGCCGATGCCGATGAACGATATGAACACTTCGGTCGACACCGCGCCGGGGAAGCGTATCGAAAACTGGATCAGGATCAAGTGCGCCACATTGGGCAGTATGTGTCTGAAAAGTATTCTTGCGTGGGAATAGCCCAGAACGCGCGCGGCCTGCACGTACGCGCGGTCGCGGTGTTTCATCGTTTCGGCGCGGATCGTGCGGCACACCCCCACCCATGTCGTAAGGCCTATGCCCAGATATATGCCCAGAAGTCCCTTTCCGGCTATCAGGGAGATCGCAAGGATGAACAGCAGGCTCGGCATGGACGCGATTGTCGCGCACAGCCATACGACGAACGAGTCCGTCCAGCCTCCGAAGTAGCCTCCGACCAGTCCCAGGAATACGCCCAGCGGAATGGCGATGAGCGAGGTCATTACGCCTACGTGGAAAGCGATCCGCGCGCCCTGCGCGCACCGCGCGGCGACGTCGCGCCCCAGATTGTCGGTTCCAAGTGCATGGAACGGCGTGGAATCGTCCGCGCCGCGCAGCCGGCGCACCGCCGCCGCCCACGACTTGACGGGCGACATGTTCCTGTTGCGCTCGTCGATCCTGTTGTAGCGCGGAGTTTCGTCGCGAAGCCGCGCCGTGCGGTAGACCGCCTCTCCGTAGACGGCCAGCGCGCAATACGCGGCCACGGCGATCAGGCACAGCCGCGTGGGAAGGCGGTCCCACAGCCGGCGGAATACGGATTGTCGCCCGAGTGCTTCCATTTTGCGTTCACCCCACCCTCACGCGCGGATCGAGCGCCGCGTACAGAAGATCCGTCGCGAGATTCACGAACTGGTACACAAGCGCGCCCGCTATCACCATGGCGCGCACCACGGCCACGTCGCCGGACGTTATCGCGCGGATGGAGACCGCTCCGAGCCCGGGAATCCCGAAAAAGGATTCGAGCAGCAGCGATCCCGTGAAAAGATACGGTATCTGCAGCGAAACGTAAGTGACGACAGGGACGAGCGTGTTCCGCAGCACGTGGACCGCAAGGACGCGCGCGCGCGACAGCCCTTTCGCCTGCGCCGTCCGCACGTAAAGCTTGTTCGTTTCGTCGAGCGCCGCCGCCCGGTAGAACCGCACGTCCGTGCCGAGCGACGAAACTATGCCTATGATCACGGGAAGCGCGAGATATGCGGCGCTTTCATATCCCCACACGGGAAATAGCCGCGCCTTGTATGCAAGGAAAAACTGCCCGCACAGCACCCATACCACATAGTTGACGCTCATCAGCAGCGTGGATGCGAAAAGGACGGCGCGGTCTGCGCGCCCGCCGCGGAAAGACGCGCAAAGGAGCGCCAGCGCGACGCCAAGAACGGTGCCTCCTGCCAGAATCGGCACCGTAAGCGACAGCGACGGGCCTACGCCGTCGGCAAGAACTTTTGCGACGGGTCTGCGGTATTCCACGGACATTCCGAGATCTCCGCGCGCCAGATTCTTCAGGCAGTTCACGAACTGGGTGTCGAAAACACCGTCGTTTTTCATCTGCAGAACCGCGCGCCCGTCTTTTTCAACGGTGCGGAATTCGTGCGCCGCGCGCTTTCCGGCGGCGGCGAAATCCGCGTCTGCTTTGTCGGTCTCGGGCCGCACGTCCGCCCAGCGTCCGAACAGGAGCGGTTTGTCGAAACCGTTTTCGGCGTCGAATTTCGCCAGATCGTACGCGCTTGCGGATTTTCCCAGCGCGATTTCGGCGGCTGAACCGCCGCCGATGACGTTGAAAAGAAGAAATGCGAGAGCGAGAATCCCGAATGTTGTCGGGACGAGTTCCGCGAGCCGTCTTGTTGCGTAGCGGAGCATTTGGCCTCAGGCGCGTCTGGCGGCCCGCGCCGCAGATTCAAGCGTGTTCCACAGAAGCATCGTGATCGTCATGGGACCCACTCCCCCGGGAACGGGCGTTATGCATGACGCCGTCTTGGAGCACGATTCGAAATCGCAGTCCCCTTCAAGCCGCCACCCGCGCTGTCTCGTGGCGTCGGGAATGCGGTTCACTCCGACATCCACGACTGCCGCGCCCGGTTTCAGCATGTCGCCGGTAATCGTCTTCGGACGGCCCGCGGCAGCGATTACGATGTCGGCTTCGCGTGTGAAGCGCGCCAGATCCGGCGTCCCCGTATGGCATATTGTCACAGTGGCGTTCGCGTTTTTCCCCTTGCGCGCGAGCAGCAGCGCGACGGGCTTGCCGACGATGTTCGAGCGCCCCACCACCACCGCGTGGCGTCCCTGCGTCTCGACCCCGGCGAATTCGAGAAGTTTTATTATCCCGTGCGGAGTGCACGGCAGGAAGCAGTCTTCCCCGATCAGCATCTTTCCGGCGTTCACGGGCGTGAATCCGTCCACGTCTTTTTCCGGCGCGATGGCGGCTATCGTTGCGCGTTCGTCGTATCCCTGCGGCAGCGGCAGCTGCACAAGTATGCCGTGGATTGAAGGATCCGCGTTCAGTTTGCGGATTTCGGCGGTCAAGGCGTCCTGCCCGGCGTCCGCCGGAAGGCGTATGTCGCGCGAGACCATTCCCGATTCGGCGCACGCCTTTTCTTTGGCGGTCACATAAGAGACCGACGCCGGATTTTCTCCGACGAGTATCACGCCGAGCCCCGGACGGATTCCGGTTTCGTTGAAGAGTTTTTCCGTTTTTTCCGCTATTTCCGCGCGAATGCGCGCTGAAAGCGCCTTGCCGTCTATCGTCTTTGCTTGCATGGGCGGATTATACCATAAATTTGCGTATGCGTTCGCCGGCGCATTTGCGCGCCCTGCCGGTTCAAGGGGCTTGGCCCCGCGCCGCGGTTTCCCCTCCGGCTCGCCGCAAACCGCTCTCTCGTCTCA
>CACYEO010000129.1 GCA_902773475.1 uncultured bacterium
CCTTCCTGATGCCTATCGAAGACATCTTCTCGATCGAAGGCCGCGGCACCGTGGTGACCGGCCGTGTCGAGCGCGGAATCGTGAAGGTCGGCGACGAAGTCGAACTCGTCGGCATCCGTCCCACCGCCAAGACCGCAGTCACGGGCGTTGAAATGTTCCGCAAGACGCTCGACCAGGGCCAGGCGGGCGACAACGTCGGCTGCCTCCTCCGCGGCACGAAGAAGGAAGAAGTGGAACGCGGCCAGGTTCTCGCGAAGCCGGGTTCCATCACGCCCCACACCGAATTCAACGGCCAGGTCTACGTCCTCACGAAGGAAGAAGGCGGCCGCCACACGGCGTTCTTCAAGGGCTACCGTCCGCAGTTCTACATCCGCACGACGGACGTGACCGGCGACATCGAGCTGCCCGAAGGCGTCGAAATGGTCATGCCGGGCGACAACGTCAACATCGACGTGAAGCTCATCGCTCCTGTCGCTCTCGAAGACAAGATGCGCTTCGCAATCCGCGAAGGCGGCCGCACGGTCGGCGCCGGCACGGTTTCGAAGATCATCAAGTAATCCGGAAGTCCGGATTCCTGTGGGTCCGGATGCGCGCGCCGCCTGCCAGGGCGGGCGGCGCGCGGCGTCCGGTTCATGAAGAAAGCAGAAGGTGTTCAAATGCCTCGCGATTTGGCGATACTCGCTTGCACGGAATGCAAGCGTCGCAACTATACGACCACGCGCAACAAGCGCACGATGACTGAACGCGTCGAAAAGGTGAAATACTGCCCGTTCGACAAGAAACACACCGTGCACAAGGAAGTCAAGTAAGGCGCGTACCGATTTAGGGCAGTAGCACAACGGTCAGTGCGGCGGTCTCCAAAACCGTTGATGGGAGTTCGATTCTCTCCTGCCCTGCCAATCTGGAAGCTGGCGGCTATGAAGAACTTTTTCAGCAAACTCGGATCCTACCTTTCATCAGTCGGGGACGAAGCCAAGAAGGTTTCGTGGCCCGGCAGGCGCGAACTCGTGGATTCGTCCGTGGTCGTCATCGTCTTCATTGTGATTCTTTCGGTGACAACGCTCGTCTACGACACGGGAATCCGCAAGTTCATAGACGTCGCGGTTCCTTCCTCCGCTCCGGCGGCGCAGCAGGCGCAGGGGGCGCGATGAAGAAGGAATGGTTCGTGCTCCACACCCTGACCGGACAGGAAGGGAACGTGGAGAAGTCCATCAACGCCCGCGTGAAGCAGGAGTCGATGGAGGAATACGTGGGGCGCTGCGTGATTCCCATGCAGTCCGTGCAGATCAAGAAAGAGGGCCAGAAGGCCCGCACGGTGAAGCGCAAGAAGTTTCCGGGATACGTTGTGGTGGAGCTTGCGCTCTACGATGACGACGCGGTGGCGCGTTCGGCGGATTCCGCCGGAAAGAAGCCCGTCGTGGAGCGCACATGGCAGTTCGTGCGCGCCACGCCCGGCGTGATGGGGTTCCTCGGCGGCGACAGGCCGCTTCCCCTGCGCCCCGACGAAGTGGACAGCATTTTCGGCGGCGCGTCCGGCGGCCAGGCTCCGAAGCCCGAGCGTCCTAAAGTCGAAATCGATTTCGAAGTAAACAATACCGTAAAGATCAAGGACGGCCCGTTCATGGGTTTGACGGGCGTCGTCGCAGTAGTGGATCCCGGCCGGGACAAACTCAAGGTGGAAGTTTCGATCTTCAACCGCAAGGTCCAGGTCGACGTCGAATACTGGCAGGTGGAACTGGTGCGTCCCGGCGACGCGCAGGCTCCCGCCGCCGAATGAGACTGTAAAAGCGTTTCCGTCCGCACCGGCAGGGATACCGGGAGGAAGCGCGGAAAGAGGAAAACATGGCCAAGAAGGTCAAGGGAGTGATCAAGCTCCAGATTCCGGCCGGCGCGGCGAATCCCGCACCTCCGGTCGGTCCCGCCCTCGGTACGCAGGGCGTGAACATCATGGCGTTCTGCAAGGAGTTCAACGCCAAGACCGCGAAGCAGGCGGGTCTCGTGATACCGGTGATCATCACCGTGTACCAGGACCGCAGCTTCTCGCTCGAGTTCAAGTCCCCGCCCGCCGCGACGCTTCTCAAGAAGGAAGCGGGCCTCGCGAAGGGTTCGGCGGTCCCCAACAAGAACAAAGTCGGCAAAGTGACCCGCGAACAGCTCAAGAAGATCGTCGAAATCAAGAAGGCCGATCTCAATACGAGCGACGTAGAGGCCGCAATGCGCATGATCGCGGGTACGGCCCGCAACATGGGCATCGAGGTTGTGGACTGAAAGGAGCGGTGCCATGGCAAAACACGGCAAGAAACACCAGAACAATCTCAAGGCGGCCCCCAAGGCCGCAGTCTCCGTCGCCGAGGCGGTCGATTTCATCAAGGCCCATCCCGGCGCGAAGTTCGACGAAACCGTCGACGTCTACATGCGTCTCGGCGCGAACCTCGCCAAGGGCGACACTCCCGTGCGCGGCACGGTCAAGCTTCCCCACGGTTCCGGCAAGAAGGTGCGCGTGATAGTGTTCGCGGCCGGCACGGCCGCGGACCAGGCCAAGGCCGCCGGCGCCGATGAAGTGGGTCTCGACGACCTCATCGCGAAGGTCAAGGGCGGCTGGACCGATTTCGACGTGGCGATCGCAACGACGGACGCGATGAAGTCCGTGCGTTCGGTGGCCCGCGTGCTCGGCCCGCGCGGCTTGATGCCGAACCCCAAGACCGGCACGGTCACGGACGATCCCGCCACGGCGGTCAACGAGTCCAAGGCCGGCAAGGTCGACTTCCGCATGGACAAGACGGGCAACGTCAGCGTCGTGGCGGGCAAGCGCTCGTTCGACGCGCAGAAGCTCGTCGAGAACATCAACGCCGTCGTTTCCGCGGTCCAGGCGGCAAGGCCGGCCGCGGTCAAAGGCGTGTTCATCAAGTCCCTCACCGTTTCGTCCACGATGGGCGTTGGCGTGCCGGTGGTTCTTACGTCCGACACCGCCATCTGAGGAGTTCCGCCATGAAGGAAAAGAAAATCCGCATCGAGAAGAAGTCGATCCTCGATGAAGTGATCGGCCGCGTGGAGAACTCCGCGTACTGCTTTATGATCAACTACGACGGCCTGACCGTCGACGTCATGACGAAACTGCGCCGCGAACTCGACGCGCAGTCTTCGAAGATGACGGTGATCAAGAACACGTTCCTCGCGAACGTCGCGAAGAAGCAGGAATGGCCCGAAGGCGCCGAAAAGTGGTTCTCCGGCCCCACGGCCATCGTGACCGGCTCCGGCGACGTTTCGGAAGTCGCGAAGATTCTCGTGAAGTTCGCAAAGGACAACGAGAAGATGCACGTGAAGGGAGCCGACTTCGAGAAGCAGCTCCTCGGACCTTCGGAAGTCGAGGCGCTCTCCGAGCTCCCGTCGAAGGACACGATGCGCGCGATGCTCCTCTCCACGCTCAACGCGCCGGCCACGAAACTCGTGCGCGTGTTCAACGCTTCGCTGCTCCAGCTGCTCTACGCCCTCAAGGCGTACGAGGAGAAGGGCGGCGCGAAGTAAAAAAATCGTAAAAGCCGCCATTCTCCCCCGCGGCGGGTGCCGCGCGGCGTGAAGAACAGGCGGCGTCTCCGGGCGGGCAAGTCCCGCCGGGTTGAATGAAAGGAAGAAAGAAATGACCCAGGAAGAAGTGATCGAGTATCTGAGCGGCCTGTCCGTTCTCGACATCTCCAAGCTCGTGAAGGCTCTCGAAGAGAAGTGGGGCGTCACCGCCGCCGCTCCCGTCGCCGTCGCAGCGGGCCCCGCAGCCGGCGCCGCCGCTCCCGCGGCCGAAGAGAAGACCGAATTCACGGTCGAGCTCACCGAAGCGGGCGGCAACAAGATCGCCGTCATCAAGGAAGTGCGCGCCATCACCGGTCTCGGCCTCAAGGATGCGAAGGACCTCGTGGAAGCCGCTCCGAAGCCGGTCAAGGAAGGCGTCGCCAAGGACGAAGCCGAAAAGATCAAGGCCCAGCTCGAAAAGGCCGGCGCCAAGGTCACGCTCAAGTAAGACGCTTGGGCGACGGACGGGGACGCGCGCCGTTTTGCGCGCGCCCGTCCGCTTTTTTGCGTTTGCGGAACAGTTAACAAAGTGGCCGCTTACCACACTTCATCCGCCAGCGCAGACGTTCGCAGGCCCGGGTTTTCCCCGGAGCCTCCGCTACACGGGGCAGGTCCGGCCTGACGCCGCCCGCCCGCAGACAGATTCCATACATCGGCGTTTAGCCGCACACGACAGCAGGTAAGCGTTATGAAAGCAGAACGCAAGGTTTTCGGCCGTTTGCAGAACACCATCGAGCCGCCGGACTTGATCGAGATACAGACGAAGTCCTATCGCGACTTCCTCCAGCTGGATGTTCCCCCCGCGAAGCGCGAAATGCGCGGCCTCCAGGCGATTTTCCACGAAATTTTCCCAGTTGCGAGCTTCGACGGGCGCTATACGCTCGATTTCGTCAAATACGAGTTCCGCAACGCCGACCCCGACTGCCTCACCTGCATGGCCGACGGGCGCACGTATTCGATGCCACTCCACGCCACGTTCCGCCTGAAAGACGGCGGCGAATCGCGCGACGAGGACGTGTTCCTCGGCGACATCCCGCTGATGACGGAAGACGGCGCGTTCGTGATCAACGGCGCGGAGCGCGTGATCGTGTCGCAGCTGCACCGCTCGCCCGGCATATCCACGGAACGCATACTGCACGCGAACGGCCAGCCGCTTCTCTCCGTGCGCATAATCCCCGACCGCGGCAACTGGATCGAAATCACGTTCGACACGAACGACGTGCTCTGGTGCTTCATGGACCAGCGCCGGCGCCGCCGCAAATTCTACGCGACCACGCTTCTGCGCGCGCTCGGCTACGGAACCGACGAAGCCATCCTGCGCCTTTTCTACAGTTTCGAGACGATCGACCTCTCCGGCGCCAAGCGCAAATGGACCGACCAGGATCTGCGCTTCCGCGTGATGAAGGACGACCTCGTCGACAGCGATTCCAAGGTCGTCATCGCGCGCCGCTACGACCCGGTCACCCCGGGCATGCTCGAGCAGATCGCCGCCGCCGGCCTCTCCTCCGTCGAGGTCGTCAACGTGTCCACCGACGAAGGCGTGCTTATCAAGACGCTCAAGGAAGACATGAAGGCCGGCATCCGCAACGAGGAGGACGCGCTCAAGGAGATCTACAAGCGCATCCGCCCCGGCGATCCCGCCACCGCGACGAACGCGCGCCAGTTCCTGAACCGCATATTCTTCGATCCGCACCACTACGATCTCGGCAAGGTCGGCCGCCACAAGATCAACCAGAAGCTCGGCCTTGAAGGAAAGATCCCCGAAGAACAGCGCACGCTGCACGAATCCGGGATCGACGTGATCGAATCGATCCGCCTCCTTCTGCGCATATTCACCGGAAAGGCCGGAGTGGACGATATCGACCACCTCGGCAACCGCCGCATCCGCACTGCGGGCGAACTTCTCGAAAACCAGTGCCGCGTGGGCCTGGCCCGCACCGAGCGCCTGATCCGCGAGCGCATGACCGTGCACGACCCGAACACGGGCGCGCTCACGGCGTCGCGCCTCATCAACTCCAAGACCTTCTCGGCGGTCATCAACGACTTCTTCAGCCGCTCGCAGCTGTCGCAGTTCATGGACCAGACGAACCCGCTTTCCGGGCTTGCGCACAAGCGGCGCCTCTCCGCGCTCGGCCCTGGCGGCCTCAGCCGCGAACGCGCAGGTTTCGAAGTGCGCGACGTCCATCCTTCGCACTACGGGCGCATCTGCCCGATCGAAACGCCAGAAGGCCCGAACATCGGCCTCATCTCCTCGCTCGGCATCTACGCGCGCATCAACAAGTACGGCTTCATCGAAACTCCGTACCGCATCGTCCGCGACGGCAAGGTGACCAACGAGGTCGAATACCTTTCCGCCGACGTGGAGGAGAACTTCGTGATCGCGCAGGCGAACACTCCGCTCGACGCTTCGCGCCGGATCGCCGCCGACCGCGTGACCTGCCGCTACAAGACGGAGTTCTGCGAAAAGCCCGTCAAGGAAGTCCAGTATATGGACGTTGCGCCGATGCAGGTGATTTCCATCGCCGCCGGTCTGATTCCGTTCCTCGAACACGACGACGCCAACCGCGCGCTCATGGGCGCGAACATGATGCGCCAGGGCGTTCCGCTTCTCCGCAGCGAGCGTCCTTTCGTCGGGACGGGCCTCGAAGGCGTCGCGGCGCAGGATTCGCGCGTCATCGTGCGCGCAGACCAGCCCGGCGTGGTGGCGTACGTCTCCGCCTCGGAGATAGTCGTCACGCCCGACGGACAGCTCCCGTCCGGCAAGGCCGCGCACGAGGACAATCCCAAGAAGGGGATCCGCCGCTACACGCTCCAGAAGTTCCGCCGCTGCAACTCCGGCACGAGCTTCAACCAGAAGCCGATCGTCAAGCGCGGCCAGAAGGTCGAAGTCGGCGACTGCCTCGCGGACGGCCCCGCGACCGATCAGGGCGAACTCGCCCTCGGCAAGAACCTCCTTGTGGCGTTCATGTCGTGGCGCGGATACAACTTCGAAGACGCGATTCTCGTGAACGAGCGCATCGTCCGCGAGGACGTCCTCACCTCTCTCCACATAGTAACGTTCGAATGCGGCGCGCGCGACACCAAGCTCGGCCCGGAAGAAATCACGCGCGACATCCCGAACGTTGGCGAAGACGCGCTCAAGAACCTCGGTCCTGACGGCATCGTGCGCGTCGGCGCCGAAGTGCGCCCCGGCGACATCCTCGTCGGCAAGGTCACGCCTAAGGGCGAAACCGAACTCACGCCCGAAGAGCGCCTCCTGCGCGCCATATTCGGCCAGAAGGCGGCCGACGTGCGCGACACGTCCCTCACCGTCCCCTCCGGCACGACCGGCATAGTGATGGACGTGAAGGTGACGACGGTGCAGGACATCGCGCGCACCGCCGGAAGCGCCGGCGCGTCCCTCAAGGCGAACGCCAAGGCGAAGCGCGACAGCGAAAAGCGCGTGAAAGAGCAGAACGCCCAGATCGAAGCCGACCTTACGGCGCGCCTGAGCGACCTCTTCCTGAACGAGAAGATACCGCTGGACATCGTCGATTCCGAAACCGGCGAAATCCTCGTTCCTGCCAACAAGAAGATCACGAAAACCGTGCTGCAGCGCCTGGCCAAGGCCCACGCGCGCTACACGCTCAAGGAGTCGCCGGTCAAGGAGAAGATAGACGAGATCATATCCTCCTTCGCCGAACGCTTCGCGGCTGTGAACGACGCCGCGGCCGAGGCGATTTCGGCCGAGAAGACGATCGAAGACGAGGACATGCCCGGCGGCGACAACATCGTCAAGCAGGTCCGCGTCTACATCGCCGACAAGAAGAACCTCTCCGTGGGCGACAAGCTCGCGGGCCGTCACGGAAACAAGGGCTGCATTTCGCGCATTCTTCCGAGCTGCGACATGCCGTTCCTTCCCGACGGAACGCCGGTCGACATCGTGCTCAACCCGCTCGGCGTGCCTTCGCGCATGAACCTCGGCCAGCTGTTCGAGACCTACCTGGGCCTCGCGTGCAAGCTGCTCGGCTTCCACGCGGCGACACCGGTGTTCGACGGCGTTCAGGAATCCGAGATCGACAGCCTCCTCGCCAAAGCGCGCGCAGTGCAGGAGAAGGAGGAAGGCAATGCGGCCTGGATCAACACCGACGGCAAGACCGTGCTCTACGACGGCTTCTCCGGCGAGCCTTTCGCGCAGCGCGTCGTGGTGGGCTACATCTACATGCTCAAACTCCACCACCTCGTCACGGACAAGATCCACGCGCGCGCCATCGGCCCGTATTCGCTCGTCACGCAGCAGCCTCTCGGCGGCAAGGCGCAGAGCGGCGGCCAGCGCATGGGCGAAATGGAAGTGTGGGCGCTCGAAGCCTACGGCGTCGCGTACGCGCTGCAGGAACTCCTCACCGTCAAGTCCGACGACGTGGCCGGACGCACCCGCATCTACGAGTCGATCGTGAAGGGCAACAACGTGCTTGACGCCGGAATGCCCGAATCGTTCTCCGTGCTCATTCACGAACTGCGCGGGCTCTGCCTCGACATGCAGCTTCTCGGCGGCGACCAGGAAACGCGCCGTTCGCGCTCTCCGCGCGAACAGCTCGCGGCGGTCTCGCCCGTTCCGGCGGCTTCGCCGCTCGCGCCCGCTCCGCTCACGGCCGACGGCGGCATCACCCTCTAACCACGGCGAAAGGACACGCATAAATGAATCCCTTCAATTCTAGCGAAGTCTTCGGCGGCCAGTATCTCGCGTCCGCGCACTATGACGCGGTGCGTCTGGCTCTCGCCTCCCCCGAAACGATCCGCGCGTGGTCGCACGGGCAGGTGCTCAATCCGGAAACGATCAACTACCGCACGTACCGCCCCGAACCCGACGGCCTTTTCTGCGAAAAGATCTTCGGGCCCACGCGCGACTGGGAATGCGCCTGCGGCAAATACAAGCGCATCAAGAACAAAGGCATGGTGTGCCCCAACTGCGGCGTGGAAGTGACGCTCTCTTCCGTCCGCCGCCAGCGCATGGGCCATATCGAACTGGCCGTCCCCGTCTCGCACATCTGGTTCTTCAAGGCCACGCCTTCGCGCATCGGCCTCGTGCTCGACCTCACGGTGAACCAGCTCGAGCGCGTCCTCTACTATGAAGACTGGATCGTGATCGAGCCGGGCCCCACCCCGCTCAAGTACCTCCAGCTCCTCACCGACGAAGAACTCGAGCAGGCGCGCGAGAAATACCACGACGAATTCCGCGCCGAAATGGGCGCCGAGGCGATCCGCAAGGCTCTGCGCAAGACGGACCTCGACGAACTCATGCGCGATCTCGAGCGCCAGATGGACGAAACCCGCTCCAAGCAGACGCGCAAGAAAATCGCCAAGCGCATGAAAGTGGTCGAAGGCTTCCGCGCGAGCGAGGCCAAGCCCGAATGGATGGTGCTGGACTGCATGCCCGTCATCCCGCCGGAACTGCGCCCGCTCGTCCCGCTCGAAGGCGGCCGCTTCGCGACATCCGACCTGAACGATCTGTACCGGCGCGTGATCAACCGCAACAACCGCCTGCGCAGCCTTCTCAATCTCAAGACGCCCGACGTGATCGTGCGCAACGAGAAGCGCGTGCTCCAGGAGGCGGTTGACGCCGTGTTCGACAACGGCCTCCACGGGCGCGCCGTCGTCGGGCCGGGCAACCGCCCGCTCAAGTCCCTCGCCGAAATCCTCAAGGGCAAGACCGGCCGCTTCCGCCAGAACCTCCTCGGCAAGCGCGTCGACTACTCGGGCCGTTCGGTGATCGTCGTCGGGCCGGAACTGAAGTTCCCCCAGTGCGGCCTTCCCAAGGAGATGGCGCTCAGGCTTTTCGAGCCGTTCATCATCCGCCGCCTGAAGGAGCTTGGCATCTGCCACACGATCCGCACCGCGCGCAAGATGATCGAGCGCCAGGAGGAGCGCGTGTGGGACATCCTCGAAGAGGTCACGAAGGACAAGACCGTCTTCCTGAACCGCGCCCCCACGCTCCACCGCCTTTCGATCCAGGCGTTCGAGCCGGTGCTCGTGGAAGGCAAGGCGATCCGCCTGCATCCTATGGTCTGCACCCCGTTCAACGCGGACTTCGACGGCGACCAGATGGCTGTCCACGTGCCGCTTTCCATCGAGGCGCAGCTTGAATCGCGCCTGATGATGCTGGCGTCCACATCCATCTTCTCCCCCGCCTCCGGCAAGTCGGTGATGACGCCTACGCAGGACGTCTGTCTCGGCATCTACTTCCTCACCACTCCGTCGCAGCAGGACAAGCTGGCGAACAAGATCGCCGGCCGCACCCCGATGGACGGCGAGCACCTGCCGCTCTTCAACGACATCGGCGAAGTCGAGTTCGGCATCGCGGAGAACGCGATCGGCTACCACAGCCGCATCCGCTTCCGCAACCCCGACTACAACACTTCCGGCCGTCCGCACGGCGACCCGTCGAAGCGCACGATCGTCACGACCGCCGGCCGCGTCGTGTTCAACGCCATCTGGCCCGAAGGCCTCGGCTTCTACAACGACAAGGTCAACAAGTCCACGCTCGGCGCGCTCATCCTCGACTGCCACCGCGTGGCCGGACACGACCGCACCGTGAAAGTCCTCGACGACCTCAAGGCGCTCGGCTACAACTTCGTCACATACTCCGGCGCGTCGATGGGTCTCAAGGATATGATCCGCCCCGCCGACAAGGACGACATCATCGCGAAGGCGCGCAAGGAGGCCGAAAAGGTCCAGTCGCAGTTCGCGCAGGGCATCATCACCGAAGGCGAACGCCACAACAAGGTGGTCGACGTGTGGTCCGCCGCGACCGAAAAGGTCGGCGACGAACTCGCCAAGACCATCGACCGCAACATCTCGCCCGAGAACCCCAATCCAGTTGAGCTGAACCCGGTCTACATGATGGTGGACTCCAAGGCCCGCGGCTCGAAACTCCAGATCCGCCAGCTCGCCGGCATGCGCGGCCTGATGTCCAACCCGTCGGGCGACATCATCGAACGCCCGATCACGGCGTCCTTCCGCGAAGGCCTCTCCGTTCTCGAGTACTTCATCTCCACGCACGGCGCGCGCAAGGGTCTGGCCGACACCGCTCTCCAGACCGCGGACGCCGGCTACCTCACCCGCAAGCTCGTGGACGTTTCGCAGGACGTCATCATATCGCAGGAAGACTGCAACACGGTCA
>CACYEO010000130.1 GCA_902773475.1 uncultured bacterium
AGCTGCAGGCGCACGCCCAGCGAAGCGAAGTTCGGGAAGGACACGATGGCTTCCTTCGCCACGCGCAGCATGTGGAAGAGAAGCGCGCGGGGCCGTTCTATGACCTGAAGCGTTTCGGACAGAACGCCCATGTCGTACGCGCCGTCGGGGAAGAGCGAAAGATTCGCGTTCGCGTTTTCGCAGATTACGTCGTTCCCCGTCTTGAGCGCGTCGGAGAACTGTCCGATTTCGAGTTCCACGCCGGCGCCCTCGACTTTCCGCTCCTTGCGGAGGATGTCAAGCAGCGTGCCCGGGCCGCAGCCCACGTCGAGCACGCGCGCGCCTTCTGGAACCATGCCCGCGACGGCCGCGTAGTGCCGTTTCTGCCACGCGGCGATTTTCGGCGGCCCCGGCTCCAGGAACGAACCGACGACGCGCGAAAGATCCTTCAGGTGCGTGAGGAATCCGTCGTGTCCGGCCGACACCGACAGATTCGCGTACGAGACGGACTTCCTGTTGCGCAGAAGCGCCGAAACCAGGTCGCGGGACTGGTCGGGGGAGAAAAGCCAGTCGCCGGAAAGCGAAACCACAAGCATCCGCGCCTTTACTCGGGCGCAGGCGGCGTCGAGAGAACCCCACCGCTCGGCGGCGTCGTAGATGTCCATCGCGTAGGTTATGCCGAGGTAGGAATTGGCGTCGAAGCGGTTTATGAATTTTTCGGCCTGGTGGTGGAGATACGATTCCACCGCGAACATGGTGCCGTAGGCGTCGCGTCTGTCTTTGGCGAACTCCGGGCCCAGCGCGAGCCACGAAGCCTGCTTGGAACGTCCGAACTTCTCGTCAAGCAGCGCTTGCGAAAGATACGTGATGTGCGCCATCCGGCGGGCGTTGGCAAGCCCGGACACCGGGCCGGGCGTTCCGTAGTAGTTGCCGCCGTTGAATCCGGGGTCGTTCACGATGGCGTCGCGCCCCACCACGTCGAACGCCAGAGCCTGGGTGTTCAGCGAGGCGGCCGAGGCGATCACAAGCGCCATGTCCATGTCGTCCGGGTGCGAAACCGCCCATTCTATCGTCTGGATGCCGCCGAACGAACCGCCGGCGACGGCGGCGAGATGCTTCACGCCGATCTGCGAAAGGAACAGGCGGAACACCTCCACGGTGTCGGAAATCGTGAACCGGGGGAAATCCGCCGCATACGGCTTTCCCGTTTCGGGATTCTCCGACGAAGGCCCGGTGGTTCCCTTGCAGCCGCCCAGAACGTTCGCGCAGATCACGCGCCACTTGCGCGTGTCGATCGCGCGTCCCGGGCCTATCATGCCCTCCCACCAGCCGGAAGGCGATGTTTCGCCGGGCCGGACGCCCGCCACATGCGCGTCGCCCGTGAGGGCGTGGCAGACGAAAATTATGTTGTCGTTGCGCGGCGACACGCGCCCGCAAGACTCCCACGCCACGTCTATGCGCTTGAGAACGCCGCCCAGTTCAAGGCGGAATCCCTCCGCCGGAAGCGAGAGCCGCGTCGTGCGCGGCTCTACGATCCCCACTCCGGACTCTGCGGCGTTGGCTTCCGTGGCGAGACTCCCGAGGATCTGCGCGGCGCCCGGCCTCCGCTCACACGCGGACGCCGGAAGCCGCAGCGGCGGTCTTTTCTTCAAACTGCGGGCGGCGCCCGCGATACCACCACAGCATCACCGGCGCGGCGATGAAGTTGGAGGAGTACGTGCCTGCAATCACGCCGATGAGCATCGCAAGCGCGAAGTCCTCGATGGATCCCGCGCCGAAGACGAAGAGCGCCAGAACGGGCAGGAGCGTCGTGATCGACGTGATCACCGTGCGGGACAGCACGTTGTTGATGCACTTGTTGCACAATTCCGGGAACGGAGTGCGGTGGTCGAGGCGCGCGCCTTCGCGGATGCGGTCGAACACCACTATCGTGTCGTTCACGGAATAGCCCACGATCGTAAGCAGCGCCGAAACCACGATCAGCGAAACCTGATGCCCGGTCAGCGAATACAGGCCCAGCGTTATCAGCGCGTCGTGCGCCAGCGCGAACACCGCGCCGAGCGCGAAACCGAACTCGAAACGCAGCGACACGTACAGCAGTATCACGGCAAGCGCGAGAGCCACCGCGATGGCGGCGTCCTTCTTGAGGTCTTCGCCCACCACGGAGCCGACCACTTCGGAGTCGCCGGTGCTTTCGAATTTCGATTCGGGCATGGCCTTGTTCAGGACTTCGGCGATCACGACCTTGGGGTCGCCCTTGAGCGTCTCGTCGGTGTGCTGGCTCTTTACTTCCACGATCTGCTTCACGGTCTGCGCCCCGTTTTCTTCGACGTTGCGCTCCATGAACTGCGCCGAGCACCCCGTTATCCCGGGATTGATCCCGTCCACCGCCTTCTGGATGGAGTCGATCGAAGGCGTGTGCGCGGGGTCGTAGAAGAACGACACGGACGATCCGCCCGTCAGGTCCACCGCAAGCACCGACGCCGGGCGCGTGTACGCGCGCCAGAAGAAGAACGCGAGCGACGCAACTATGACGAACACGGGGATGCCGACCTTGAGTTTCGCGCCGCCGACGAAATCGACCTTCGTGCCGTTTTTGGCGAAGGAGAGCATCTTGAACGGCTTGGCGGATTCGGGCTTCACCGACATTTCAAGAATCAGGCGCGTCACGACGAGCGCGGTGAACATGGATATCAGCACGCCGGCGACGAGCACGATCGCGTAGCCGCGCACGGGGCCGGACCCGAATATGAAGAGGATCGCGCCCGTGAGGATCGTCGTGATGTTGGAGTCCACGATTGCGGTGAACGCGCGGCCGAAGCCCTTGGAAATCGCGGTTCCGGCGCTGACCATGCCGTTGCGGAACTCTTCGCGGATGCGCTCGAAAATGAGCACGTTGGCGTCCACCGCCATGCCGAGCGTGAGGACGAGACCCGCGATGCCGGGCATCGTGAGGACGGGAAGGGAGATCGATCCGCCGCCGCCCATCGTAACATCGTACGAGACCGCGCCGAATATGTTCGCCGTCAGCACCAGCGTGAACGGCAGCAGAACCACGTTCAGGAAAAGCGCCACGTCGGCCACGAAACCGCAGAACCAGTAGTAGAAGATCATGAACACCGCCACGAGGGCGATGCCGAGGCCGGCAGCCACCATGCCCTTCTTGATCATGTCATGTCCGAGCGTGGGGGCGACGGTGCTTTCCGAGAGAATCGCCATGGGCGCGGGAAGGGCGCCGGCCTTGAGGACGTTGGAAAGCGAACGCGCCTCCTCGGCCGTGAAGCTGCCGGATATGCGGCCGCTGCCGCCGGTGATCGGCTCTTTCAGATTGGGCGCGGAATAGAGCGTGTTGTCGAGGATGATCGCGAGGCGGCGGCCGACGTTGCGCGCGGTGAGCTCGCCGAATTTCTTTGCGCCTTCGCCGTTGAACGAGAACGAGACGCAGATGCCTTCGATCGGATCGGTCGCGACGGACGCCTTGGACAGCGTATCGCCTTTCATCATGTTCTTGGAGCTGCGCTCCACGAAACACGGCTTGTAGACGTTGCCTTCTTTCTGGAGGACAAGCTTGCTGCCGTAGAGGCGGTTGCCGTCAAAACCTTTCGGGCGGAAGTTCTCCACGCGCTGGCGGAAGCCCTTTGTGCGCGACTTCACGGCGAAATCGCTCGCCGGCTGGTAGCCGCCCGCCGCCTTC
>CACYEO010000131.1 GCA_902773475.1 uncultured bacterium
ATCTGCAACGCTTTCGTATACGCATCGGGATTGCGCGCCTCCACCGCGGCCCAGATCACTTCTTCAAAAGGCATGTGCGGGACGGCCCCGGCGCCGCGCGCCGCATCCGCGCGTTCTTTGTCGGCAAGGCGCCTGCCTTTGTACGTCGCGGGGTCGGCGAGCCGCTCCACGGTCTTGAGGTAGATGGCGGACGCGGCGGGATCTTTCAGAAACGCGTCTCCCGCCCACGCGACAGCCTCGGAAAAGAAACCGGGCGTTCCCTGCTGCGCAAGTGTGACTGAATCGAAAAGCTCGGCGCAGGCCGCGGGATCCCCGCCAAGGAGTTTCGCATGGCCGCGCAGCACGGACTGGAAATCGAACGTCTCGCGGGTGCGATACGCGCTTTCGCGCATTTTAGAATGGATTTCGCGAAGGAGTTTCAGCATCTGCGCGCGCGACAGCGACTTCGCCGCGCGATCCAGACAGGAGTCTACCGTCTCCCAGCCGCTCCAGGGCGACGCCGCCATCGTAGACGCGGCGCGCCTGGCGGCCGCAGCCCACACCGCGTCCGGCGCATCTACGGCGCCGAGCCAATCGCGGTAGGAGCGCCATGCCAGCACGTTGCACGGGCATATTCCCGTAGCGGCCGCGTACGCGGATTCCACGGCCTGGGAATATTTCTCCGCGCCGCCGTTTTTCTTCTTCTCCATGCGTCGGACCGTTTCCGCGAGCCGCCGGTTGCGTTCCGAAAGCGCCGCAGCCCCGGGATCTGCGTACATTGCGTCGAGCGCGGGAAGCGAATACAGCCCGGGCCCGAGTATCGACCAGCCGGGCCGCGTCCGTTTCTTGATGTAGTTGTGTATCGCCCAGTTCTCCCCGCGCTTTTTCAAAAGGTACGCGAGATGCCCGGGCTGTCCAGCCGTGACAGACATGATTCCGTGAGAGGCGGCGGTGCGGGACGAATATGTGGAAAGCGCCCCGCAGACGCCTCCCACGCGCTCGACGACTTCCGCCCAGCGGCGCAGCCACAGCCAGGGCTCGTAATAATGCGGCCCGTGGATAGATTCGCCGAAACAGTTGAAAAGACGGTACGGAACGCGCCAGAGGACAGACGGGTACTTTTCGCGCTTTCCGGTGAATGCGCGGTTGACTACGGGGATTTCGCCGGGATCGTATCCCTGGTTCACCACGCAGCGCCACTCCACGCATGTGTTCCTGGCGGCGTCGGAATGCATTCTGCCTTCCGCGCAGATGCGCATGTACGCAAGATACCGCATGACGTTTTCTTCGTCGCGCCCCGGACGGCAGTTCAGCGCCAGCGCGGTGGCCAGCCGCCTGCCTTCGTCAGTCGCAAGCATCCATCCGCGCGTATCGTTCCAGTGCAGCAGCGCGAGAGTTTCAAGAGCCGCGCCCCATCCGTGTTTCGCGGTTCCCGATCCGGCGAACTCTTCCATCCAGACGGGATCGTTGAAAAAATCGTCCAGGAACTCCACGCCGCCTTCGAGCGCGGCTATGCGCGCAACCGCCCCGGCGCCGGCTTCGGCCATTATCCACGCGCGGTCGAGACCGGCCGAATCCGCGGGATTCGAATCAGGCCGCGCCTCGGGCGGAAGCCTTACGGCGCATTCGAGCGACCGTTCGAAAATCACGCTCTGCGGCGTGTCGCGGAACGACACTCCGCCGGGACTGCGGCGGAACGCGGCGCGCCTCCTGCCGGAAGCGGACGATGCAGGATCGAGGCGCGGCAGAGCCGCGGCGGGAAGCGGACGCAGAAACGCAGGGCGCTCTTCGCGCGGAATTGCCGAGCGTATCAGATCGAACGATCCTTCCGGCTCCTGCGGCGCATCCGCGGCGGGAGCGTCGAGTCCGTCGTCCATGCCGTCCGGTGGAGGGTCGTAATCGTCCGGCTCGTCGTATACGACCGGGACGTCTACGGTAGACGCTATTTCCGGCAGAGCGTCATCCGTCTCCCCGGCCGGAACAGGAATGCCGGCGGTCCCCGGCTCCTCTGTTTCCTTCTCTTCCGCAACGACCGCAGGCTGAACGTTTTCAGCAGGCTTGGCGGGTTCTTCCTCCGCATACTCCGGCGGAGGCTCCTGCGCGACGGCCTTCGCCGCGAGAGGAGAAGGCGCATCGGCCGTCTGCGGCGGAACGGCGGATTTCAGCGCGCGGAACGCATAAAACGCGCCTGCGCCGGCAAGCGCCACGACGGCAAGCGTTATCGCAAGCGGCAAAAGAGGGAAAGAACGCTCCCGGGCGCGACGCGGCAGGACCGGCGGCGCGGAACGCGGACGGACAATCTTGCGCGGCGGCGCGGCGCGGCGTGCGGCGGCGGCATGTCCGGTGCCGCACACGGGACAGATGAAACGCGCGGCGCCGGCGGGCGGTACGATTTCCGTGCCGCATACGGGGCATACGAAATTGCGTCCGGGCTGCGTCATTTTCCCGTCCCCTTCCCGGCTGGCGGCGCAACGGTTCCGCGCGCGGCGCGCCCGCGCGGACGCAGCACGCGGCGGTGCACGTTGAACGAAACCGCGCAACCGGCGCCCTCGGCGTCCGCTCTTCCGAAAACATCCACATGCGTGACCATATCCGCGAACTCCGGATTGAAACGCAGCGAAAACACCGTTTCCAGGCCGTCGGCGGAAACTTGCGGTTTCACAGCCTCCGCAAGAACGCGGCCGCGTTCGCGCAGGACTATCCTGTCTATCGAAAATTCTCCGCCGGTTCCGTCGCGACGGAACGAGATATCGTACACTCCTGCGTCGCGGAACGCTTCTTTCACGCCGTAATGCACCGTGACCTTGAATTCCGGCGCGCTCATGTGTTTTGCGCTCCAGCCGATGCGCACTGCGGGCGGCGGATCGCCAAGCCGCTTCATCCATCCCACCGCAGCCGCGCCCCACAGCGTGGAATAGTCCATTTCCGCGATCTCGGAAAGGAGTTTGATGTTTTCCGCTTCACGGTACGGATCGTCGCGGTGCAGCGCGAACTCCGCCATCAGGAGCGCCTGTTTCTGTTCAGTGGAAAGATGCGCGGAGGATTTCGATTTCTCGGCTTCGAGGAATTTCCGGCCTCCTTCGATGTCGCCGTCCTCGCGGAATTTGGTCGCCTTCGCGACGGTTCCGATGCCGTCGCCCGCGGTGAAGCGCCGCCGCCAGCCCGTGGAATCGTTCGGATCCTGTTCGGCCATTCTGTCCCAGACGCGTTTGCATGCGGCCTCGCCGCGCAATACCGCAATGCCGCCCGCCTGTTCCTCCATGGCGGCCAGGAACTCGCCGCAAAGCTCCGCAGACTCTGCGCGCAGTTTCTTGAAAGCCGGAACGAGGTATTTTTTCTCGAGCGCCTTTTTACGCGCGGCGGCTTCTTCGAGATCAGCCGCGAGCTCCTCCGGAGAAAGCCCGGCGGAGAGGTTTTCCTTCACCAGGAAAAGCCCGCCCCGTCCGTCGCCCGCGAAGAGCGCGGGAAGTTTGTGCGAATCGAGTCCGGGGACCGCCGCGTACGCATTGCGTTTTTCCCAGTCGGCGCGGGCCTTGCCACCGGGGGGGGGATTTTCGCGGTCGTCGCGGAATGCGCAGAGATACCTGCCGCGCGTGGCTGCGGCGAAAGCGGGGGATTTGAGCATCGCGGCGATTTCCGTCCCGGCGGGAGACCAGTCCTCGCCGTACGCAAGGACGATCCATCCCTTGTCGCGCGCGCGCGCTTCGTCGAAAACCGTGCGCGGAGGCTTTCCGGCGGCCGGGGCGGACAGGACCGCCGCTGCGGACAATGCGCATATCGCGCGACGGATCATGGCGGTTCGTTTCATTTCGTTGGGGGCGGACGCGAGGATGCACGTCAAAGCGGCTGCAGGAGCCACCGTTTGTTGTACCAGTACCACTGCCCGGGCGTTTTCATTATCTCGGCGTTTATGAGAGCCATGGCTTCGCGCATGATGCGTTCCGCTTCCAGCCTGCGGCGCTCCGATTTGACCGGCGCGTCAGGCCATTCGCTTTCGGGGCGCGGCTCGATAGTCGCAAGGTGGTGGAACGAATGGTTCGAGCCGTTGCGGCGCAGGACGGCCACGACCACGGGAGATCCGTTGGCAAGCGCGAACGACGCGCCTGCGCGCGATATGTTCGCCTCCCCGCCGAGAAAAGGCACCGTTACGTCGCGGCGCGGAACGCGCAGATCGGGGAGGATCGCGAAAGAGCGCCCGCCGCGGAGCCGCGAAACTATATCGCGCGTGACGCCGGCCGAGCCGCGTATCACCACCTCCATGCCGGTCGAGCGCATACGGTTGATCCAGGCGTCGACATGCGGATTGCTCTGGCGCGCCGCGAGGGCGAAAAGATGCACCCCGTGCCGCGCAAGCGCCCACGCCGCGAGATCCCAGTTGCCCATGTGCGGCACCATGATCACCACGCCGCGCCCGCGCGCCTCGAGTTCGCGCACGCGCGACGCGTACTCCGCGATGTCCGCGACATGCCTGTCCATCCAGACGCGGTCGAGCTTCGGCGCGCGTATCATGTCCACGGCGTTGCAGAGCATGTTCGCGAGGGATTCGCGCGCGATGCGTTTCGCATCGCGGCGGGAAATGCCGGGGAATACCGATTCGATGCGCGAAAGCGTCCGGGCGCGCTTGAAGCGGAAGACGGAAAACATGACGCGGGCGGCGGCGCGCGCGATTGCAAGCGCGACCACGTGCGGTATCGCGTTGACGCAGCCTACTGCGCCGCGCAAAAGCAGATATTCGGCCCTGCTGCGGAAAGGGGATTTCAACGGCCGCCTCCGGCTTCGCTCTCGCGGATTGATGTCATGGCGCAATTTTACCACCCGCGCCCCCGCTCCGCAAGCCGAAACACGATTGCGCCGGCGGGAAGCAAATCTGCGGCGCGCGGGAAAAATTCCCGGTTGCACGCCCGAACGCCATTTGATACACTACGCGAACCGTTACCGCAAGTGGCGAGAGTAGCTCAATTGGTAGAGCACCAGATTGTGGATCTGGGTGTTGCGGGATCGTGCCCCGTCTCTTGCCCCATTCCTTTTTGAATGTCCAGGCGGTTGCGGTCTCCCCGTCCGGAAAGCCGCCCGCGCAGGAACGCTATCTGCTTTCCGCCGCAAGAGCGGCCGTCAGACAGTATCCCCATTCCATCGCGCACTCGAACTGGTCAAGACCATAGGATTCGTTCGGAGAGTGGATATGGTCTTCCTCCCGGCCGAATCCAGCGAGAAGAGGCGCTGCCCCGGTCGCTTTGGCCAGAACCGAAACGACGGGTATCGACGCGCCGTCCCACTGGAAGCCCGCGCCGCGGGGATCGATTTGCGCCAGTACGCGCCTGGCGAGAGCGAACACGGGGGAGGAGAGCGGCAGGCGGAAACCCGGCGCCCCGGGACGCACGTCCGAAATCTCCATCTTCATTCCGCGCGGAACATGCTTTTCAAGGTGCGCGCGCAGAAGGTCCATCGTCCGCTCCGCCCTCTGGTCGGGAACGAGGCGCATGGAAAGTTTCATGAAAGCCGACGCCGGTATGACCGTCTTCGCGCCGGGACCGCCGTATCCGCCGTGTATGCCGTTCACCTCGACCGTAGGCATGAACGAATTGCGCTCGACCATGCCGAGGCCGGCCTGTCCGCCGACCGGACGGCATCCGGTCTCGCGCGCGTACGCCTCTTCGCCGATCGCGTCGGCGCGCGCCGCTTCAAGCTCTTCCGCCGAGGGCGCGGAAACTTCGTCGTAGAAACCTTCGACCGCTATGCGCCCGTCCGCATCGTGCAGGGAAGCCGCAAGTTCCGCAATGCCCTGCGCGGGATTCGGCGCAAGCCCCCCGTGCGTGCCTGAATGCAAATCGTATGCCGGGCCGGAGAGCGTGACGGTGCAGCTCGCGACGCCTCTGAGACCGGCGACTATCGAAGGCCTGCCGTCTGCCGCGGCATGGGTGTCGCACACCGCAAGCACATCGGCGCGCAGGCGCGGCGCGAGTTCGCCGGCAAGAGCCGAAACCGCGGTCGATCCGGATTCCTCCTGGCCTTCGAGTATGATTTTCACCGTCGGGAGTTTTTTGCCTTCCTCGACAAGAGCCCTCACGCCTTCGAGAAACGCGAACCACTGCCCTTTGTCGTCCTGCGCGCCGCGGCAGTACACGCGGCCGCCTTTCAGCACAGGCTCGAACGGCGGCGTCTCCCAGGCTTCGACGGGATCTTCCGGCTGCACGTCGTAATGGCCGTAGAAAAGCATCGACGGCGAACCGGGTTCGCCGGGGCGCTCCGCAAGCACTATGGGCGGCGCGGAGGGGAAACGGGGGCTTGTGAAAAGTTCCGCCTTGAATCCCGGAATCTTTTCAATGTGGTTTTTTATCCACGCGGCGCAGTTTGCGCAGTCTCCGAGACGCGAAGGATCCGCCCCGACGGACTGGAAGCGGAGAAGTTCGAAATAATCGCCGAGTATCCGGCTGCGGTTGCGTTCAAGAAGTTTTTCCATGCGCCGAGTTTACCAATCCCGCCCGCCCCGCGCAAGGCGCGCCGGAACCCGGCCGCGGAAAAATCAACCGGGCTTTTTGAAATACCGCAAAAGGAAAATCAATCCGGCGGCAAAAGCCGCGACGAGAACGGCGATCGTGGACAGCGCGGAAACCACCGCGCACGTCCGGGCGAAACCCGTCTGCGGATCGAGTTCGGCTTCCTTCCGGGCGGGAGCGCGGGAGACGCGGCGCTCGACCCACAAGACATCGAACTCGCGAATTTCGCCGTTACCCATCTTGAACGGCATTTTCGATTTTCCGGCGGGATTCAGACCGTGCGACCGCACTGCGGCGGCAAAACGCGCGGCGTCGGCCGGATTTTCGGGAACGGGCTGCGGCAGCGGGCCGATTTCCGTATCCACATGGCGCGGCGCGCAGAACAACTTGTCCACGCGCGCAAGGTCGCACGCCCCGGCGAATGCGATCGCGCACGGAACGGCGGCGGCCAGGAAGCGCCTGCGCGAAAGCATGCGCGCCGCCGCCTCAAGCCCGTACCCGGCGAGAACGGCAATGCAAAATTCCGTCAAATGGTGCCACTTCACGGGAGCGCGCAGATAATCGCCCATCGGCAGCGAATACACGCATCTGTAGACCGGTTCGCAATACCGCCCCATCGAAAACAGCCAGAAAACGAATCCGGCGGAAAGGAAGAACATGGCTGTTCCGCGCGACATGGCAGGTCTGTCCGCATCCCGGTTTTTGCGGCGGCGGAACACTGACGCAACGCCGAAGACCGCAAGCAGGCATGTCACCCATCCCACGTACAGGGAATGCTGCCTGTAATTTCCGGAAGGCGCGTCTTTGGGACGGCCAAGCCGTCCCGTGTAGGGCTCCACGCCGGTTTTGCGCATATTTCCCACGGCAAGCGTGATCGGGCAGCTCGTATCGCCGTTTATCCGGGGGATGAAAAATTCAAGCGTGTCTTCAGGCGGCATCGACCAGTTGGTGACGAAAATCCAGCGCTTCTCTCCATCGTCTGCGGGTGCGCCCTCGACGGTCTGTCCTTCGTCTATCTGCCTGTCGCGGCCTGCGATATCGTTTACGATCGCACTGCGGAATGAAGGCGTCCCGACGGCGGCGAACACCACGAGCGCGGCAATCCCGCCGCATAGAAACCGCCGGAAACACCCTTTCGCGCATTCCCGGTCCCGTTCGGCGCGGAAGAACGAAACGGCGCGGAAAATGAAATACGCCGCCGTGAAAACGGTGAACAAGAGCCACATGTCCGGCTGATAGAAACTGCCCCATGCCAAAACCGCGCCCAGCAGTATCCAGTACATGATTCCGCCGCGCTCTACCGCGCGGTCTGCAAGCCCGAATGCGAACACTCCGTATGTCATCCACTGGAACCAGCCGAGGTGTCCTGCGGAGAACAGCGAAAACCAGTAGCCGGAAAAGGCGAGAAGCAGGCCTGCGCCGTACGACGCCGGCAGGCCTGCGCCGCGGCCGCGCAGGAAAAACGCCATTCCCAAAGCCGCGCAGTAGACGGCGAGCGCGTACTTGAGTTCGATCCAGAAGTATGGTTCCCCCAGAAAGACGGCAATGTCGCCTGGAACGAATTTGCCGCTTTCCATCCAGCCGTTGACCCATTCGCGCACGGGCTCCGCGGAAAAAGAAACCGGGCAGTCCGGCATGACCGGAGCCATGTCGAGCGCCCATGTGCCGTCGAAGACCCACGCGGCAAGCACGGCAAACGCCGCGGTGAACAAAGCAAACGCGGACAATCCGCGCGCAGCGGGGCTCCATCCGGACGATCCTGTCTTTTCTTCTGTCATTTCCAATTCCTTTTTTTCAATTCGATTCCGGCTTGGAGGTCATTTGCGGAACAACCGCGTCATGCCGCAAAGCGGAAATGCATCAATATCCCGGCAAGCGCCATCGCCGCCGTATCCGTGCGCAGTATGCGCGGCCCGAGGGCGAGACGTTCGAATCCCGCCTCTTCGAGCATGCCCACCTCCTCGTCGATCCATCCGCCTTCAGGCCCGATCGCAAGCACAGGCGCCGGTCCGGAAGCGGAAACGGCGTTCGGAGCCCCCGCGGCTTTACCGGGATGCGCCACATAGCGGACAGGCTGGCCGCCGAACATCCGTTCGAGGCCGCCGGAACGGACGAACCGCGCAAAATTCCTCTCCTGGAAAATCACGGGCGGAACTGTCGCGCCGCACTGCGCAAGCCCTTCCACGAGAAGCGGACGGGCCTCACCGTCGCGCAGCCAGTGCGCGCCCCAGTATGCCTTTTCCGTCTTGGCGGCTCCTGCAAGGACGAGCCTGCGCACTCCGACTGCGGCGAGCTGCGGAAGCAGCCGTTTGTACACGCGGGGGCGGGGGAGGGCCAGAATCATATCCAGCCACGGCGCTGGCGGCTCCGTATCATGCCGCAGCGCCACGGTCGCGCCGGACGCATCAATCTTTTCCACGACGGACGTTCCGGCGAGGCCGCCGAGTTCGCCCGTCTTCAGCGGGCATCCGGCCTCCACGTGCAGAATGTCGCGCATGTGGACAAAACGCGGATCGTCCGGGGGGAGGACCGCTTTCCCGTCCTCGCCGATTTCGCGCTTCTCGAAAATGACGCGGTTCACGGAATCCTCACCGGTCTTTCGGCGCGACGCGCGAAATGCATCTGGCCGAATCGTCGATTATTTCGTTCGCGGCCTGCATCACCTGCTCCGGCGTGACGTTCTCGAATCCCGCCATCATCTCCGAAACGGGTATGATCCTGCCGTAGTTGATCACGCACGGGCCGAGGTAGAAAAGGCGCGCGCGCGGCGATTCCAGCCCCAGTCTGAACGAGCCTTCCAGGAAATCCTTGGTGCGGCGGAGTTCGGATGCCGAAGGCTTGTGCGACTTTGCGCGGGCGAATTCCCGTTCCAGCACGGACATGGCCTTGTCTTCGTTTTCGGGCGCAAGCCCCATGAAAACGCCCCACGCGCCGGTCTCGCGGAAAAGATTCAGATAGCTGCGCACGTCGTAGCTCAGCCCCCGCTTCTCGCGTATGCTCTGGAACAGGCGCGAAGACATGGACTTGCCCATCATGCAGTCGAAAAGCGAATAGGCGTAGCGGTCGGCCGCATCCCTGCCTTTCGTGCGGAAGCCTGCGGCGAGCTGCAGCTGCTGGATGTCGCGTTTCGCCTCCGCGGACGGCTTCGGGGCGCGCGACTCCGGAAATGCGGAAGATTTCACGGGTCTGCCGGCGGGGAGGCTTCCGAAACGTTCGCGCACGAGCGCGGAAGCCGACGAAGGGTCGAAACGCCCCGATATGACGGCGACGGTAGCGGAAGGCGCGTACGCCTTTTTGATGTAGTCGCGCAGCGTCTGCGGCGTCATCGCCATCAATTTTGCCGGAGTGCCGGCGACGGGGCGCCCCAGGGCGTGACCATCGAAAAGCGCGGCGCTGAGATTTTCGTCCACGACGCTCGAAGGGTCGTCGTCGTACATTTTGATTTCTTCGATTATCACACGCCTCTCGCGCTCGAACTCCGCATCCGGGATCGAAGCGTTCAGATACATGTCGGACACGATATCCACGGCGGTCGAAAGGAATTCGTAGGGCATCGACGCGTAGAAACATGTGCCTTCCTCGGACGTGAGGGCGTTGAAATTCCCGCCGCGGCCTTCTATCGCGCGGGAGATTTCAAGCGCAGTGCGCGTGGCGGTCCCTTTGAAGAGCATGTGCTCGATGAAATGGGATATGCCGCCGAGCGAGGCCGGCTCGTGGCGCGAACCCGATTCCAGGAAAAGGCCGAATGTGGCGGATTCCGCGTTCGGATCCGGAGCAAGGACGAGCCGGAGTCCGTTAGGCAGCGTTTCAAGAGTCGCGGGCGGCATTTTTCAACTCCTCGAGCGTCGCGGTTCCGTCATAAAGGGCTTTTCCGGAGATGGCCGCCCGGAGATTCGCGCGGCCGAGCGCGACGAGCGCGGCGACGTCGGCTGCAGAGGCGATTCCGCCGGAAGCGGTCACGGACATTTCAGGCACGGCGTCGCATATGGCCGCGGTCTGCGCAAGATTCGGCCCCGAAAGCATTCCGTCGGTGGCGGTGTCGGTATATATCACGGACAGCGCGCCGGCGTCGCGCATGCGGCGCACGAGATCGACGGCGGGGACGCGGGACGTCTCCGTCCAGCCGCGCGTCTGGACCATCCCTCCGCGCGCGTCTACGCCTATGGCGATTCTGGCGCCGAACTCCTTCACGGCCTCCGCCGCGAAAGCGGGATCGTCTATCGCCGCGGAACCGAGGATGGCGCGCGCGGCTCCGGCGGCGAACACCGCCTCGACAGCGCGCATGGAGCGCAGTCCGCCGCCAACTTCGACGGGGCGTCCGAACTCTGCGATTACCGCGGCCACCGCCTGCGCGTGGCGCGGCGAGCCGGAAAACGCGCCGTCGAGATCCACGACATGCAGTTCGTCCGCGCCCTGTTCGCGCCAGACCCGCGCCTGCGCCGCGGGATCGTCCGAATACACCGTCTCGTCTTCGGCGCGCCCCTGTTTCAGGCGGACGCACTTTCCGTCTTTCAGATCGATTGCCGGAAGTATGGTCATCGCTTCAGATAACTCCCTTGGAAGAAGGAACGCCCCGCTCGCGCGGGTCGATTGCGGCCGCCTGGCGCAAAGCGCGCGCAAACGCCTTGAAAAAGCCTTCGCAGACATGGTGCGCTTCATCGCCGCATATCTGACGCAGATGGATGTTCATCCGGCCCTCCACGGAGACTGCGCGGAAGAACTCTTCGAGAAGTTTCACTTCGAAATCGCGCACGAAGGCGTGTTTCATAGGCGACTGCATCGCGACGAAAGGCCTTCCGCCGAGATCGAGCGAGACTTCGCACAGGGATTCGTCCATCGGTATGGATGCGAAACCGTACCGGACGATGCCCTTTCTGCCGCCGAGAGCGCCGTCGAGAGCCTTGCCCAGGACAAGTCCCGTATCCTCCACCGTGTGGTGGTAGTCGACGTCGATATCGCCTTTAGCCTTGATTGACAGGTCTATCAAAGCGTGTTTTTTGAAAAGTTCCAGCATGTGGTCGAAAAATCCGATGCCGGTAGAAATCGACCCCTCGCCGGAGCCGTCGAGGTCCAGCGAGACCGATATTTCCGTTTCTTTCGTCTTTCTTTCCAGTGAAGATTTTCTCATGGTGTCGAACTCCTGCGCGGAGTTTAGCAAAAATCGCGCCCTTTTGCGGCTTGCGCGCCGGACGGATTTTCCGTATAATTCAGCCCCGTGAAAAGGAAACGACCGATGCATGCCATAGTCTGCATAAAACAGGTGCCGGATTCCACGAACGTCCGCATAAACCCTGAAACCAACACCCTGATGCGCGAGGGCGTCGAATCGATTTTGAATCCGTTCGACGAATACGCGCTTGAAGAAGGACTGCGCCTGCACGATGCCGGCGCGAGGCTTTCCGTCATTTCAATGGGACCGCCCCAGGCCGCGGCGGTTCTGCGCGAGGCGCTCGCCCGCGGCGCGGACGACGCGTATCTTCTGAGCGACCGCGCTTTCGCCGGCGCCGACACGCTCGCAACCGGATACGCGCTTTCATGCGCCATCAAAAAAATCGATCCGAACCCCGATTTGATTCTTTTCGGCAAGCAGGCGATCGACGGCGACACCGCGCAGGTGGGGCCCGGTGTCGCCGAAACGCTGGGACTGCCGCTTCTGGCGTACGTGCGGGATCTCTCGGTTTCCAAAGACGGCGCGTTCACGGCGACGGTGGCGATGGACGACGGCGACGAAGTCGTCGAAGGCCGCCTCCCCGCCGTTATGACCGTGGTAAAAGAGGCGCACACGCCGCGCTTCGCGCCGCTGTCCGGCGCGATCGCCGCCCGGCGCGCGAAAATAACGACATGGTCGGCGAAAGACGTGGAAGCCGACACCGCGCGCTGCGGCCTGAACGGTTCGCCGACGAAAGTCGTGCGCATATTCCCGCCGCCGGTAAAGGGGAATGCCGAAAGGATAGACGCGCGCAAGGATGCGTCCCGCGCGGCGGAAGCGGTAATCGCGAAACTCGCAGAGAAAGGAATCGTCCGCAAATGAGCGCACCTGTCGCAATCGACCCGGCGAAATGCCGCGGCTGCACGAAATGCGTCAAACAGTGCCCGTTCGGGGCGCTGCGCATGAACGGAAAGACCGCGGAAGTCGACGGCGCTTCCTGCCGCGCCTGCTCCGCATGCATAAAAGCATGCCCGTTCGGCGCGATTTCAGAAACAAAGGCGAAGCGCTGGGGCGCGGTGGACATATCCGCCTATTCGGGCGTCTGGGTGTTCGCAGAACAGCACGAAGGGAAAATCCGCGACGTCTCTTTCGAGCTTCTCGCAAAAGGCCGGGAGCTTGCGGACTCGCGCGGATGCGCTCTCTGCGCAATGCTTCTCGGCAGCAAACTGCCGGAAGAGGCGATCCGCTCCCTGGGGGCGCATGGAGCCGACAAAGTGTACGTGGTCGACGATCCGGCCCTCGCCGGATACGAGGCCAACGCATACGCCGACGCGGCCGGACGGCTGATTCTCAAATACAAGCCGGAAGCCGTTCTCGCCGGAGCGACGGCCGCAGGCCGCTCGTTCCTTCCCAAAGTCGCCGTCCGCGTGGGGGCCGGGCTTACCGCGGACTGCACGGCGCTTGAAATGGCACCGTCGCCGGACGGCTCCACGAAAATCCTGCACCAGACGCGCCCGGCATTCGGCGGGAACATAATGGCGACAATCTTCACCCCCGACCACAGACCGCAGATGGCCACAGTGAGGCCGCGCGTGTTCCGCGCCGCACCCCCCGATCCGTCGCGGAGCGCGGAGACTGTTTTCGAGGCGCTTTCGCTCGCCGCGCCGGCGTTCAAGACCGTCAAGACGATTCCGGCGGGCGACAACGTGGACATAGCCGCGGCGGACATTCTCGTAGTGGGCGGGCGCGGCTTGAAAAAAGCATCGAACTTCGCCATGCTCGAAGAAATCGCTTCGCTCCTCGGCGGAACCGTGGCAGCGTCGCGCGCGGCCGTGGACGCCGGCTGGATTTCCGCGTCGCGCCAGGTGGGGCAGACCGGCAAGACTGTCGCTCCAAGGCTCTATCTTTCCTTCGGCGTCTCCGGCGCGATACAGCACCTTGCCGGAATGCGCGGCTCGGACACGATCATCGCGGTAAACTCCGATCCGTCCGCGCCGATATTCGAAACCGCGGACGTGGCGGTCGAAGGCGATTTGTTCGAAATCGCCCCCGCTCTTGCAGAAGCGCTCCGCAAAAGGCAGGCATGAAAATGGAATCGACAGTAAAAGCCATCGAAACAGACGTCCTCGTCATAGGCGCCGGCCCTGCCGGGCTCGGCACCGCGATCGCCCTGATGCGCGGCGCGCCCGAAGGATCCAAGCCGCGCGTCATAGTCCTCGACAAAGGCCGCAATCCGGGATCGCACATCCTCTCCGGCGCGATTGTCGATCCCTCGGGTTTCGACGGACTGCTGACGCAGGAGGAAACCGCCAAACTTCCCGTGGAAGCGCGCGTCTCGAAAGAATCTTTCCGCATGATATCCGGCCCCGGACGCTCGATGAAAGTGCCGTGGGTTCCGCCGCTGATGCACTCGCGCGGATACCCGGTCGGATCTCTCACGAAAATCGTCTCGTATCTCGCTTCCATCGCCGAACGCGAAGGAGTCGAGCTGTACACGGGATACGCCGTGACGGAACTTCTCGAAGAGAACGGACGCATCTGCGGCGCGCGCACCGGCGCGAAAGGAATCGGCAAGGACGGCGGCCATAAGGAAAACTACCTTGCGCCGGAGGAAATCCGCGCCAGGGTGACGGTTCTCGCCGAGGGCGGATGCGGCATCCTCACGGAACGTCTCGCGGACGAGAAGGGGCTGCGCGGGAAGCGCTGCCAGACCTACGCGCTTGCGATAAAGGAACTTGTCGAAGTCCCGGCCGGAAAGCAGACCGCCGGCGAAGTGATGCACACTTTCGGCTATCCGCTCACCGACGGCACATACGGCGGCGGATTCGTCTACCACATTTCGGAAACGCAGGTCATGGCGGGCTACGTGTGCGCGTTGGACTACCGCAGACCTGAAATCGATCCGCACCTGCTCTTCCGCAGATTCAAGGAGTCTTCCGCCGTGCGCAGGCATATCGAAGGCGGAAAGACCGTGGCATACGGCGCGAAGACAATCCCCGAAGGCGGATACTACTCCGCACTGCATCCGTACACGCCGGGCTGCGTGATTGTGGGCGACGCCGCGGGACTGCTCGACAGCCTCCGCATCAAAGGCGTGCACATCGCCCTCCAGTCGGCGCAGGCCGCCGCGAAAGCCATACTCGCGGAACTCAAGGACGGCAAGGGCCTTGAAACGTATCCCGGCCTGCTGCACGCCACGCGCGGCTGGAAAGAGATGAAACGCGTCCGCAACGTCCGCGCCGCTTTCCGGCACGGAACTTTCTGCGGCGTGATGGGGGCTGGAATGGCATGGGCGACTTTCGGCCTGTTTCCGTTCTGGCGGCTCGGCGGTTTCGAAATGCCCGATTCGGAGGAACTCGAACCCCTCAAGCCCGGAGCGCTCGAAAAAGAATCGGCGCGCGGCGTTCCGCAGAACTCGCCGCTTTCTCCAGACAGGCTCACCGGCGTGTTCATGAGCGGAACGCTGCACGATGAAGACCAGCCGTGCCACTTGAAAATCGCCGACGCCGCGAAGTGCGGGGAGTGCCGCGAAAAATACGGCGCGCCGTGCACGCGCTTCTGCCCGGCGGAGGTATACCGTTTCGAAGAAGACAGGCTGCAGATCGACTTCTCCAACTGCCTGCACTGCAAAACGTGCAAAATCAAGTGCCCGTACGGCAATGTGGACTGGACGTTCCCGCAGGGCGGCGACGGTCCGCGCTACACGAGAATGTGATTCAGGCGGCGCCCGGCGCCGCGGCGATGCGCTCGCCGCAGAGGACGCGCGTTTCGAAACCCGCCGCCGAATTGGCGGCGATGTCGCGGTCGAATTCGAGCGCGCCCGCCTCCGCGGCCACGATCACCGTGGATCCGCCGAACTTGAAAAAGCCCTTCTCGCTTCCTTTCGCGACAGGGCCGGGCTTGAACGTCTGCACGATCGTCCCGACCCCGAACGCGCCGACTTCGACCATCCAGAACCTGCCGAACGCCGCTTCGCATTCCGCGATGTGGCGTTCGTTGCGCGCATAGACGTCGGGGCGGCGCAGAAGCGCCACGGGATTCACCGAATCGTAGCGTCCCGGAACGATCCGCGGAGAAGACGCTACTTTGCAGTCGCACGGAAAATGGAAGCGGTGGTAGTCGACAGGCGCCAGCCGCACTACGATTACATCAAAGCGTTCCGGCAGGACGCGGGAAGGATCGCCGGGCGAAAAGACTTCGCGCAGATTCACGACCGCGCCTTTCAACGGGAACGGCGCATCTGCGGCGGCGGACGGATAGATCGCCAGCCTGCCGTCCGCGGGGCTGGCAAAACCGTCCCCGAAAGGCCGCGCTCCGGGTTTCAGCCGGCGGGTGAAAAATTCGTTGAACGATGCGTAGTCTTCAAGCGGTTTTTCCGCTTCTTCGGGACGGCAGCCTGGAATTGACGCAAGGCTTGCGATATCCTTCTTCGACTTTGGGGAGTCGTATCTGCGGCCGAGAAACGCCGATACGGCCCGCGAGCCGAAAAGCACCGGCCACAGCGTACGGCCGAGCAGCGTCTCGTACGCGAAGCGAAGGGCCTTGTCGCCCATTACCGATTCGACGGTTTTTTCGCCGGTGGCGCGGTCGATGAAGACTACGGGGGGGCTTTTTTTCATACCGTCTTTCTCCCGCGGACTTTGTAACCCGCCGCCGAGGCGAGCGATCTGTCGTCGTCGAAATCGGCCCCGGGCGTGGTCAAGAGAGGGCCTGCTATGCCGGCGGACATGCCCGCATATATGCACTTGGCGGCGGTTTCGTCGGACATGTCCCTTCTGCCGCCTGCGAAGCGCAGGGGCGTGGAAGGATTGACAAGGCGCAGAACCGCCACGGAATCCACCACGCGCTCCGGATCGGGCATGCCGCCGTTTCCGAGCGGCGTTCCTTCGATCGGATGCAGCACGTTCACGGGGATGGAATCCGGCTCGATTGCGTTCAGCGCGAAAGCGAATTCCACGAGCTGGGCGTCGGTTTCACCCATGCCTATTATTCCGCCGCAGCATATTTCAAGGCCCATTCCGCGGGCCGCGCGCAACGTCGCGAGTTTCTGTTCCTGCGTGTGCGTGGAACAGAGCGAAGGGAAGAGCGACGGGGCGGTTTCGATGTTGCAGTGGACGCGTTGGAGCCCTGCATCCTTGAGCTTCGCGAGCGCCGTTTCGTCGAGAAGCCCGAAAGAACCGCAAAGCCCCACGTCCGCCGCGGCGCGCATGGCGCGCAGCGCGGCGCAGGCGTTGTCCACGTCTTCCGGCGACAGGGTGCGCCCCGAAGTGACGATTCCGATTCTGTCCGCGCCGTTCGCCTCCGCTTCTTTCGCCGCTTTCACGCAGGCGTCCGCGCCGGTCCATCCGTGCGTTTCGCAGCCGGTGTTCCAGTGCGCGGACTGCGCGCACCATTTGCAGTTTTCGGAACAGCGTCCGCAGCGCGCGTTGATTATCGAGCAGAAATCGAATCTTTTTTCCACGAAGCGCAATGTCGCCTCGTGCGCGCGCTCGCGCAGTTCGGCGCGCCGGTGCGGCTGCAAAAGCGCAACCGCCTCTTCACGGTCTACGAGTGGCTGCATTTCTTCCTCCAGTGCGGGGAATCGCCCCGCTCGTTCCACAAAACCGTCCCCCCCGCAGATTCGATCCGGCGCTGTATGCAGGCGCGGCAGTCCGCGGCGTTCTCCCCGATGCAGGGTTTTCCGACATACAGCTTATAGTCGGCGCGGTAGCGCGCGGGCGTGACATTCGGCATCACGACGTTCGCCCCGGCGAGGAGTCCGCGTTCTCTACCGTCCGGCGCAAGCGCCTGGAGCGCGGTGGCCGCGGCGATATTTACGTCGTGCAGGTAAAGGCGCGTCGCCGCTATCATGCGCAGGCCGAGATCGAGCCTTTCTGCGGCGATCTGCGCATTCCACGGCGCGGACGCGCCGAGCGGCGTGTCGGGGTGGGGTATGAACGGGCCCATGCCTATCATGTCCGCGTCGATTTGGGCGAAGAATTCGATATCCGCCGCGAGGGAATCGAACGTCTGTCCCGGAAGTCCGCACATGACACCGGTGCCGACCTGGTATCCGCAGCGGGCAAGCGCGCGCAAAGCCTCCACGCGGCGCTGCCAGGAATGGTCGGCCGGGTGGATTTTCGCATACAACGCGGGATCCGACGTTTCAATGCGCAAAAGGTATCTGTGCGCCCCGGCCGCCCGCCAGCGCATGTAGGTTTCTTCGTCCTGTTCGCCAAGGCTCAGCGTAATCCCGAATCCGTCGCCGGCGGCGTCCCGTATCCGTTTCAGGACGTCCTCGACAAACGCCGTTCTCGCCGGGCTTGCAATTTCGCCGGACTGCACGACAACGCTTCCGTAGCCGGCCTTGAATGCGGCGACCGCCTCCGCGACTATTTCGTCCGCGCCCATTTCGTATCTGCGGACTTTTGCATTCCCTTTGCGGATGCCGCAGTACAGGCAGTCTTTGGAGCAGACATTGCCGGCTTCGATAAGTCCGCGCATCGAAACCCCTCTGCCGGACGCGCGCATTCTCACGGCGAGGGCGCGTGCGAAAAGAGCGTCCGCGTCTTCCGCGGAAAGAAGAGCGGCAAGCTCTGCGCGCGTCAGCGCGCGCGGCGAAGCTTCCGCCTTGTCTAAAATGTGGTCGATTTCCATACTGCAGGCCGGCCGTTTCCTTCCCTCCGGCGATTCCGATTATACCATATTTCGGCTCCGGGGGGCGCATCTGCGTTTTTCACCTTTGCGCGAATCCATGCAGAGAGAGAGGGGAAGTGTTTGAGTGTTTGGGTTTTTGAGTGTTTGAGTGTTTGGGTGTTTGGGTGTTTGAGTGTTTGGGTTTTTGGGTTTTTGGGTTGGCAGGCCGGGCGCACCGTGTAAGCGATGTCGCAAGACATCGCGCGGAATCGGCGTTTAGGCGACCGATAGCGGCGAGCCGGAGGGGAAACCGCGGCGCGGGGCCAAGCCCCTTGAACCGGCAGGGCGCGCAAATGCG
>CACYEO010000132.1 GCA_902773475.1 uncultured bacterium
TCGTGGAATTTCACGAGTTTCGGGTACACGGTTTCAAGGCGGGCCTTGTCCGATTTCCCGGAACGGTAGAGTTCGATTTCCGCCCACGCGAGAATCGGCGGGTTGTATGCGCCGGGGTGGTTCGGCCTCCACATAGGCCGGCCCGACCCGTCGTACTCGCGGCAGATGAAGCCGTCGTCCTGCTGGAGAGCGTAGAAGTTGTCGAGCGTCCCGTGCACCGGCATCCCGTCGACATACCGCCCCCAGAGGACGCCGAACACCGCGTCCCACACGAAGAACCCGGAAAATCCGCCGCCTGTCGAGATGCGCTCGCGGACCTTGAACGGAGTCTTCACGCCCGAACGCTGGCGTTTGATCTCGTCCGAGACCATCTTTTTGCGGGCGATGGCAACCGCCGCGTCGCGGTACTCTTTCCTGAACGCCCGGTCGTTGAAGTAGTCCCTGCCCGGGCCGGCGACGGTCTCCTGCTTCGCCGCGTCCGCGCCGGCGGCGCCCGCGGCGGCTGCGAGCATGGCGGCTAAAAATGTCTTCAAGTGCGTCTTCGTATGCATTTCATGTTCTCCGCATTGTTGTTTGCATCTGTCATCCGAGCATGTCGGAAAGGGGTTTGAGCTGGCGGCCGCGCAGGAATTCGCTTCCGGAAAGCATCCTGCCGCCCTCGGGCTGGAGCGCCGCAAGGCGCAGCGCGGTGTCGGCCGTGCGCACGACCGGGCCGCGCCCGTCGGCGGCGAGCACGGTGCCGGGCAGTTCCGAACGCCACTCGGGGCGCATGTCGGCCTCGGGCACGAATTCTATCGAACCGACGACGACGCGCCCCGTGGAATTCGCTTTGCGGAAGCGCATCGGCAGGAACGTGTACGAACCGGGCCACGGCTGGAACGCGCGGTGCCTGCGTTCGATGGCGAGCGACGGGGAGTCCCACGCGATCAGACCGTCCGTCTTTTTGAGTTTGTGCGCGAAAGTGGCCTCTTCGGGAATCTGCGGCACGGGCGGCGGCAGACGGCCGGCGTCGATGAGCTGCAGCGTCTTGCCCAGCGTCACGCCGCCGAGGATCGCCAGGCGGTCCATCAGCGATTCCGTGTTGTCTTCCGGGTATATCGGCTCCACGGACTGCCGCAGCACCGGCCCGTCGTCCATGCCTTCGCCCATGCGTATCACGCTTACGCCGGCGAGTTTGTCGCCGGCCGCTATCGCGGCGCTCACCGGCGACGCCCCGCGGTAGCGCGGCAGAAGCGAAAAATGGCAGTTTATGCAGCCGTGCGGAGGCAGATCGAGAAGCGGTTTCTTCAGAAACTGCCCGAACGCCACGACTACCGCGATGTCCGGCTTCCACGCGCGTATCGTGTCCATCGCCTCGGGCGAGTTCACGTTTTCCGGCGCGATGCAGTCCACGATGTTCCGCTCCGAGGCGTACGCCTTGCACGGGCACGGAGTGAGTTTGCGGTACCTGCCGGCGGGGCGGTCCGGCTGCGTGACAAGACCGGCCACTTTCATGCCCGGAAGGCGCAGGATTGCGCGCAGGCATGTGGCCGAGGCTGGAGACGATCCCATAAACACGATTCGCATGACGGCGCTATTATACCAAAATCGGCGGCTCTGCGGCGCGGACGGAACGCGGTTTTGGTATAATACGCGGCCATGTTTTCAAAACTACATGCCCGGCTCGGCGACTTCTGGTGGTATTCGCTGATGATCTTCTGCGCCTGCCGCGCGGCGGATATCCTGAACGCATTCGTCGGTCTGTGGCTTGTGCCGAAATACATAGGCCCGGCGGAGCTGGGCGCCGTGACGCCCCTGGCGAACTTCGCGGCGTTCCTCGCAATGCCGGCCGGAGTTTTCGCGAATACGTTCCGCAACGAAGTGTCGCGGCTTTCCGTCGCCGGCGAATTCGGGAAGCTGAAGACGCTGGTCGGAAGCGTCTTCGCCGCTTCGGCCGTGTTCCTCGCCATTGCGCTCGCCGCCGCGAAGTTCATCCTCCCGCACTTCCTCGAGCGGATCCGCGTGGCCGAAGGTTCGCTCGGTTTCGTCGTCATCGCCTCGGCATTCCTCGCGGCGGCAGGCCCTGTCTATTCGAACGCCGTGCAGGCGCTCAAGAAATTCAAGCTCCAGTCGGCGATTCACGTCTTCGGTGCGCCTGTGCGCCTCCTCGCGATGCTTGCGGCGATGCCGTTCCGCGCATTGACTGGATATTTCGTCGGCCAGGCTGCGGCGCCTGCGTTTTCGATCGCGGCCTCGGTCTTCGGTCTCAGAAAGGAATTCGCCGTGCGCGCGGAGCCGTACTGGGACAGGCCCGCCGTCCGCCGCTTCGCCGTCCTCTTCGCGATTTTCGCGGCGCACGCGCTTTCGGCAGGCTTCCAGGGGCTTGTGGAGCCTACGATAATCCGCCAGCGGCTCCCGGAACTCGATTCGGCTGGCTACTACATGGCGACGCGCTTCTCCGAAATCGCGTCCTACCTCTACTGCGCCATGTCGTTTGCGTTCTTCCCGTTCGCGGCCGAA
>CACYEO010000133.1 GCA_902773475.1 uncultured bacterium
ACAACTGGAAAAAACAACGAGCGTACGCCAAAGGAATGTTGTTTCAAACAGTTGTTTCCCATAATCAAAAAGCCAGACGGTGAATTACGCAGATGCGCCCGGTCTAATGCAGGCTTGATTTCCGCGCCGGTTTGCGGTAAAGTTTGCGCATAAAGTCCTTACGGCGCAATGTCATGCCTGTGAAACGCAAATTAGAAGACAGACTTCCCGAATCCGCGGCCTTCGCGATGATAGGCGGCGGAAGGCGCTCTTTCATGGGCGCGATACACCGCGCGGCCGCGGCGAAGGTGGCGGGACTGCATCTCGCGGCCGGAGCGTTCTCCTCGTCCTACGACGAGTCCAAGGCGTGCGCCGCCGAATTCGGCGTGCCCGAAGACATGGCGTTCTGGAACTACCGCAAAATGCTGCGCAAGTTCGCGACGCTCCCGCCGTCCCGCAGAATAGCGTTCGTCTCCGCCGTGCTGCCGAACGCGCTGCACTACCCGGCGGCGATGTCGGCGCTCGATTCCGGAGTGCCGATCCTCGTCGAAAAGCCTTTTTCATGCAACCTCGACGAAGCCGCGAATCTCGAATGGAAGCAGCGCAAGTGCGGAGTGCCGCTTCGCGTGGCCATGCCTTACCGCGCGTATTCGATGCTTCGCACGGCGCGCGAAATGATCGCTTCCGGCGAACTCGGCACGCTGCGGAGGTTCGCGTTCTCCTTCCTTTCCTCCTGGATGGCTCGCCGCATTGAAAACCAAGGCTCCCGGGGCGCGCTTTGGCGCACCGACGTGCACTTGAACGGGCCCGGCGGAGTGGTCACGGAATCCATTCCGCACATGCAGCACGTGCTTGAATGGCTCACAGGTCTTGAAATTTCCGAAGTCGCCGCCGACCCTGCCGTGACGGTGCCCGGCCGGATACTGCCCGACGAGTGCAACACTCTTGTGCGCACCGTGCAGGGCGTCCACGGCGTGTTCATATCGTCGCGCGTGGCCATCGGCCACCGCGAGGGACTCGCCTTCGAGATTTCCGGCGAGAAAGGCTCCCTGCGCTGGCGTCAGTCCATGCCTGCCGAAATGCGTTTCGAACGCGACGACGGAACGTCGAAAACTTTCACGGACGGAACCGCTTCCGGCGTGACGACGGCGTTCGAAGCGCCCTTCGGCGACAATGCCGCTTTCATAGACGCGCTTTCCGCCGTATATCTGCAGTTCGCCCGCGAACTCGTCGCAGGACTTGCCGTGAAGCCGGAAGAGCGCATAGGGCTGGACGCCAAGGAAGGGCTTCGCTCTTCCGCCGTGACGGACGCGGTAGTCCGTTCGATCGCATCCGCGCTGCCTGCCATAGCCGCCGGCGAATCGTCTATCCTCACGACTTCGCGCGAGATATTCGCGCCTCGCGACGATTCCACCGCCCTCAAGTGGACGAAAGTGTTCACGCCTTCGATACGTCTATGAAGGATTCGGAGCCGTTCTTCTATCCGCCCTGGCGCGACTGCGGCGGGTTCGGCCCGGTCGCGGCGGCGGAGCGCGTGCGGAGATTCCTCGCCTCTCCCCCGGCCGACGTGTTTTCTTCGCGCGTCCCGGTTTCGGAACGCCACGTGCAGGCCGTATGGTTCGATTCCGCCCTTCGTCCGGCCGGGCTTGAAACATCCGGCGGCGAGAGCGTCAAGGTGGTCGATCCCGGCACCTGGAACCTCGAAGCGGGACCTGATTTCAGGAACGCCGTTCTTGAAATCGGCGGCAGACGCGTCTGCGGCGACGTGGAAATCCACATGAAGCCGTCGGGCTGGAACGCGCACGGACATTCGAGCGATCCGGAGTATTCGCGCGTCGCGGCGCATGTGACCTGGTTTCCCGGCCCTCCCCCGGCCGGACTTCCCCCGGGGGCGGTTTCTATAGCGCTTGGCGATGCCGTCGCCGCCGCCGGACGGTTCGCGCCCGAATCGATAGACCTTTCCGCATATCCCTATGCGGCGATTCCCGAAACGCCCCGTCCCTGCGCCGCAGTCCTCTCTTCCGATCCCGACCTCGCCGTGGCCGTTCTCGTCGCGGCGGGAAAGCGCAGAATATCCGTAAAGGCCGCGCGTTTCGCCCGGGAACTCGGCTCCGGGGGACAGCCGGAGCGCGTCCTCTGGCGCGCCCTGCTCGGCGCGCTCGGCTACAAGAACAATTCGGAACCGTTCGCGGCGCTTGCGGATGCCGTTCCGCTTGAAACCCTCCCCCGCGACCGCGAGGACGCTCTCGCGGTTCTTCTTGGAGCCGCGCGCATTCTGCCGGATTACGACAGAACGCGGGACGGCGAGGCTGCGGCGTTCGCGCGGCGTCTCGCCGAACGCTGGTTCGCCGACGGGCGCGAACGCGTTCCTCCGGGGATGCGTCCAAGGTCCGGCGGCGCGCGTCCGGCGAATTCGCCAGTGCGGCGGCTCGCAGCGGCAGCCGCTCTCGCTTGCGCGCCCGGAGGGCTTCCGCGCCTTTCCGGCGACCTCTCACCCCGTGCGCTGCGCGCATTCTCGGCATCCGTCGCGCAGGCGGCGGCATGGCCGTTCTTCGAAAAGCATCTTGCGTTCTCGTCGAACCCTGCGTCAGGCGGCGCGGAAAGACAGACGTCTCTTCTCGGCGCTCCGCGCATCGCCGCGCTCGCGGCCAATGTGTTCGTTCCGTTTGCAATTGCGTCCGGCGCCGCGAAGGAACCGCCCGACTGGCTTCCGCCCGAAGACATTTCAGGCAAAGTGCGGCTGGCCGCCTCGCGGCTGCTCGGCCGCGACCACAACGCGGCGCTGTACTCGTCGAACGGCGTCTGCCTGCAGGGGTTTTTGCAGATCGTGCGCGACTGCTGCATGCGCTCCCACCCGGGATGCGCTTCGTGTCCGCTCGCGGACGCGCTTGCGGGAGGTCCCGGAGCCGGCGCGGGAGGCGCGCAGTGAGCAAGGCTCCGCGCATTCTGCTGCTTACGCCGCCGTTCACGCAGCTGAACGCGCCCTACCCCGCGACAGCCGCGCTTGCCGGGTATCTGCGGCCTCTCGGCGCAATCGTGTTCCAGCGCGACCTTTCCGTGGAAACCGCGCTGCGCATACTTCCGCGGCTTGGAAATCCGCAAACGACCGCCGCCGCGCTTGCGTACCTGCGCGGGCGCAATCCCGGCGCGGCTCATCTGCTGGCGCGGCCGGGCTATCTTCCGCTTTCGGACCGCGCGATGGAATCTATCGCTCCGTCGGGAAGCGGCCTGTCGCCGGACGAGTCTATCGAAGCGTCATTCGGCATGCTGGGTGTTTCCGACCGCGCCAAACTTTTCGCTTCGCTGTATCTCGACGATCTCGCCGAAGAATACAGACGCAATGTAGATCCCGATTTCGGGTTTTCCCGTTACGGCGCTTCGCTTGCCGAATCAGCGCCGGATTTCGACGCGATCGTGGAACGCCTCGAACGACGTACCGAAACCGATTCGATTTTGGAAGAGCTCGTCCGGGACGCACTCGCCGAAAGCGCGCCGGATCATGTCGGCGTGACCTGCCCCTTCCCCGGAACGCTCCTCGGCGCGTTCCGCATAGCGCGAGCTGTGCGGCGCGCCGCGCCGGGCGTGAAAACATGGCTCGGCGGCGGGTATGTATCAACAGAATTGCGCTCGATGGAAGACGGAAGGGTGTTCGACTTTTTCGACGGTCTGGTGTTCGACGAGGGTTACGCTCCCATGGCCGGCATTTTGGGATTCGGTCCCATGGTGCGCACGATGACCCGCGAAACCGCCGGAAGCGTTCCGCAGTCCGCCGCCGAGCCGTGCGTGCCGCCGTTCGTCGCTCCGGACTACAAAGGGCTGGATCTTTCGCTGTATTTTTCGATGCTCGAAATGGCCAACCCGATGCACAGGCTGTGGTCGGACGGCAAATGGATCAAACTCCAGCTCGCGCGCGGCTGCTACTGGCGCAAGTGCGCGTTCTGCGACGTTTCGCTGGACTACATCGGACGTTTTGCGATGCCGCGCGCCGGAGAGATCGCCGATGCTATGGAAAGACTTGCGGACGAAACCGGGGAGACGGGGTTCCATTTCACGGACGAAGCGGTACCGCCCGCCCTCGCACGGGCGCTGTCGAAGGAACTGCTGCGCCGCGGCCGCGTTTTTTCATGGTGGGGCAACATACGTTTCGAAGAGGAATACGCGGGGCCTCTCGCGCAGTTGATGGCGGATGCCGGATGCATTGCCGTCACGGGCGGCCTGGAATGCGCCAACGACCGTCTCCTTGCGCTGATGCGAAAGGGAATCACCCTTGAAGGCGCGCGGCGCGCGATGCGGGCTTTCGCAGACGCTGGAATACTCGTACACGCGTATCTCATGTACGCATTCCCCACGCAGACGCTGCGCGAGGCGGTGTCGGCGCTTTCGTTCGTGCGCGACAGATTCGCCGCGGGCGAGCTCCATTCCGCGTTTTTCCACAGATTCGCCCTCACCGTGCATTCGCCTGTCGCGGCGGAGCCTGAGAAATTCGGGATTGAAATCGACATGCCGCGCAAGCGCGCTGCGAAGCCGCGCTTTGCGCTGAACGAAATCGGATACCGCGAAAAATCCGCGCCAGACTGGGATGCGGCCGGCAAGGCGCTTTCGCTGGCGCTGTACAACTACAACATCGGCCTGGGGCTGGATGTTCCCGCGGAGGATTGGTTCGCGGGAATTCCCGGTGCGCGCGCCCGCCGCCGTAAGCGAGTTACTTGAGTCTGATCGTCATGCCGGGATAAAAGGCCAGGCGTTTGCCTATTTTGACCAGTTGCGGCATGAAAACGGATTCGCCGATTTTGACCTTCACCGTTGCGGATGAGAAGTCGATTTCTCCGTCGCACTCGATAAGGCCTTCACCGTATTCGACCGGACTGCCGGAAGGCAGGGCAAACACGACCTCGCCGGCCATTGCGATGTCGCCGTTTACATGAAGGATGTCGCCGTACGCGGAAATGTTTACAACGGAACCGTTGCCGAGCTGAAGATTTCCGTCGATCGTTCCAGATCCGTACAGGTCTCCGCCGATAGAGGCATTCCCCGTTATGACACCTCCTGAAAGTTGAAGTCCGCCGTTCGATTCGACCGCGCCGATCCACTTGCCGGAGATGTCCACTTTTGCGCCGGCTGCGACGATAAGATCGTTGCTGACCGTCTGCGTCCCGCTGAGCGTCAATGTTCCGGACGATGCAACGCCCGGCGAGACCGTGACGGTGCTTATTCGGTCGTCAGAGTGGAACACGCCGCTGTATTCGGTATCTTTCGACTGAAGGATATTCAAGGAGCGGCTTGCGACATTCCAGGAACCGCCCCAGTCGCTGCGGATCGAACCGCTTCCTGCGAGGCTACCGATCGTATTCTCGCCTTGAGTAGTGAGAATAAGTCCAGCGGAAAGATTGTTTTCGCAAACCATGGTTGTCGGGAAGTTGGTCGGGGAGAGAGTACGCCAGTTGTTGCCACCGCCGTCTGCATACCTCAATGTTCCTGTGCCGGTTATCCTGTCGTAAGACATTGTGTGGTCTTTGGTTTGGGAAGTCGTTAGAAACGTGAACACACCGGTATCGGAAGTCGTGATGTAGGTACCGCCGCCGAGTTTGTCAAGGCTTTCAGTTTTCAGTTCGCCAGCCAATTTGATTCCTTTGACGGCCCACCAGTTTCCGGAAGGAGGCTGTGCGGTCACCGAAGCCCCTTCCATGACCCAAATGCTTCCTTCCATGCCGGTGAACTCGTTGTTGTCGGCAAATGAAGGCATCGCATTGCCGAACACTATGAGTTTGCCATACAATCCTATGTTGCCGGTGAATTCCGAAGCATCTTGGATTACGATTACGGCTTTATTGGCGGGACCATCTGCATATATCATTCCATTTCCGGAAATTTTCTTGAAAAACGTGCAACGTTTGGGGTTGTCGGTATTGGCGGAGTTGCCGTTGTTGATGCTCAAAGTTCCGGCAAGCTCCACTGGAACGGCGTTTGTGAAGGTATAGTTTCCCGGGGCTCTAAGCCAGCCCGATATGTTTTCGAGGCGCACTGCTGACGATTCGTTGCCGTATGGATTGCTTTCGAAATCTGTCACGGAGAAGCCTTTGAATACAATTGTTCCGGTCCATTGTGCGGCATCGGTCACGAAAGCCGGGATTTTAGTTGATGTGAATACCGATCCTTCCACGGACGGCAATGCCGAATATTCAATGATTGGACGACCTGACACGTCGGAAAAATCGAACGTCGCGGTATTGCCGGCCGGCGGAGTCATCGTGAACGAACCTTTGCAGTGGAAATGAATTGTCGATGCGTTGAATTCCGTATCTCCCGTTACCGTCACGCCGTTTTCAAGATTGAGGTTGATTTCCGAAGCGTTTCCATAAAGCGAATTGATTCCGGAAACGGTGATGTTGGAAGTGATCAGGGACGGGAATACGTAGTCTTCGATTTCGGTTTCGGAAAGTTCGTTTGTGAATACGGCGACCGCCCTGACGGTCATCCCCGTCATCGCCCCGAAGATTGTTCCATCGTCAGGTCCGCCTATGACGATTCCGGTGATGCCGGTGAATAGACTGGATCTGAGGTCTGCGGCAGAAAATGTCGCCCCTGCATCGTTGCAGCAGCTGGTTCCGTTGGTAGAGCAGTAAGTCATCGCGATTCGCCGGGCGCCTGTGAAGAATCCGGTCGATGTTTTGCCCCACTCCTTTCCCACCCATGCAAAACGGGCGTTTTCATTATTCTCTGTTTTGAACAGGCCGATTTTGATTCCGTTGTCTTCCTCGTACCGCCCGTCGTCGAGAAGACCGAATGCAATTCTCTTTCCATCGGCAGTATCGGGAATGTCCGAGCACTCGATTATGATCGATATCGCGCCGTCGCTGGCGAGATTGCCGTTCTGGTTGTAGACTTTGATGCCTTGGGCCGAACCCTCTCCGATTCTCACGCAAGAGCCGTCATTCGCAACACTGTTGTTTCCGCTGAGGAGGTCGAGCGTGTAGGTGTTGTCGTCCACAGTGCGGGTCAGTGTGGAGAAATTGGAATCCGGAGACGCTCCGTCCCAGACTACGACCGGCTGGACAGCTCCGGCGGCGACAGATGAAATGCCGGCGCAAAAGGCGGCGGAAAGGACGGCGAGGGGGATTCTCTTCATGGATGTTCTCCTGCTCAATGCCGCTCGATTTCCCCGGAACCTACCGGAAGACAATTTACACGGCAAAAACAGTCTATCACAATCATGCCTCCGCGCGCAAGAACCCCGGGGGGCGCATCTGCGTAATTCACCATAATCCATTCCCGCTTTTGCGTGGCGAGTTTGAAATGCATGGCTACTTTGAACGCGCGTACGCCTTGACCCTCTGCCCGGTCTTGCGTTTCGACTCCTCTATGGACAGGGCGACGAGGCGTTCACAGAGATCCTTGAACTTCCTGTAGTTGTCGATCTCCGACCTGATCCGCTCCAAGTCCTCGGGCTGGACATAGTCCGTCCGGCTCCGCTTCTGGAACGTGTAGC
>CACYEO010000134.1 GCA_902773475.1 uncultured bacterium
CAACGCCCTTGTCGGGAAAACGGTCGACAAGAATATGGTGCAGAACGTGATGTCGAAGGTGAGCGCGGACATGCTCGTCAAGATGGTCACCGAACTCGGCCTCTTCTTCTCGTCGCTTGCAATCATTGTCAGCCTGTTCATGATTCTCCGCCGGCGCGAAAAACGCCTCCTGGAGCAGAAACTCGAGGCCGAGGAGAGCGCGGACAAATCGAGAAGCTACTTCTTCTCCACCGTAAGCCACGACATCCGCACGCCCCTGAACGCGATAATCGGCTTCTCGGAGATGATGAAAATGGGTTTCAAGACGGAAGCCGAACGCAGCCAGGCGGTGGACTCCATAATCGTCAGCAGCAAGTCGCTTCTGAGACTTGTAGACCATGTCCTCAACTTTTCCAAACTTGAACTTGGCAGACTTGAAATAACCCCGGTGCACACGGTGGTCTCGAAGCTCGCGGGGGACGTGGTGGAGTCGTTCAAGGTCGCGAACGCCAACCGCGACGTGATCATAACCTGCCGCGCGGAAGGCCTGCCGGCGCTAATGGTCGATCCGCAGCATATCGGGCAGCTTCTCTTCAACCTTGTCGGCAACGCCGTGAAGTTCACGAAAGCGGGAACGGTCGAAGTCCGCGTCTCGTTCGAATCCGGCGACGCATCGTCGGGCACGCTGCGGATCGAAGTCCGCGACACGGGATGCGGCATAAGCGCCGAAGACCTGAAGCGCATAATGTCGCCGTACGAGAAGGTGGACTCTAAAGAGTCCCGGAACGGCGGCACTGGTATCGGCCTAGCGCTTTGCAAACAGCTTGCGAAGGCGATGGGCGGCGAAATATCCGTCGCTTCGACCCTTGGCGCCGGATCGACGTTCACGGTGACGATGCCGGGCGTGAAAATATCCGCAGGCGTCGCAGGCGCGGGTGCCGAGGCTGCGCCCGCCGCGTCGTCCGCCGCGGCCGTCTCCGGCGTCCGCCGCCGCATACTCATCGTGGACGACCAGAAAATGAACCTCGTCGTCTTGAGGGCGATTCTCAAGAAACTCGGAGACTTCGATATCGTAACCGCGCTGAACGGACGCGAAGCACTCGGCATTCTCGAAGTGCCGGACGCAAAACCGTTTGACATGGTTTTGACGGACATGTGGATGCCGGAGCTCGACGGCGAAGGTCTCGTAAAGGCGATCCGCGCGAGCGGCAAACTCAAGTCTCTGCCTGTGCATGTGATCACCGCCGACATCGAGCTGAAGTCGACGTTCGCGCAGAAGGGTTTCGACAGCATTGTTCTAAAGCCCGTAACGGTGGGCGCGATAGGTCTGCTGCTTTCCGGAACGGGCGGCCGCGCGCAGGCCGGTTCGGCCTGACAAGAGGAATGTGCAACCCATGCAGAACTACACATATTCCGTTTTTTCCATCGTCGCCCTGGTTCTCCATTTGATTTTCAACTGGAATCTTCTGTTCGGGCACAAAGCGGACGGGTTGCACGGCAGATACTACCGCAAATTCCTGACAGGCGTCCTCGCGTATTACGCCACCGACGCGGCGTGGGGGATTTTCGCCGGGCTTGGATGGATAGTCCCGTGGTACGCCGATACGGTTCTCTTCTTCCTTTCGCTTGTCGCTTTCGTATTTCTGTGGAGCCGTTTCGTCGCGACGTATCTCGGTTTCGCCAAATGGCCCAAATGCGTTCTCGACTGGTCGGGCTGGGCGCTCCTCGCGTTCAATCTCGCTGCGGTTGCGGCCAATCCCTTCACGCGGTGCTTCTTCTACTTCGACGGCGCCGGCGTCTATAAAACGGGTTTCCTCAGAGACCCCGCGTTTTTCCTCCTTGTCGGGTTCAACATGTTCGCGGCGCGCTGCGCGCTCGCGAACGCCGCCCGCACGAAACATTCCGTCCGCAGGCGAAGCGTGATGGTTTTCATGTGCGGCCTTGTCATGTCGTCCGCCATGGTGATGCAGGTCGTGTGGCCGCTCACGCCGTTCACCGCGCTCGGATGCCTCGTCGGATGCTGTTTTCTGCATGTCTTCGTAATCCAGGACGAACAGGCTACTGTACGCGCCCGCGAACTTGAAGACGCCCTCGAACGCGCCCGCGCGGCCGAAAAAGCCAGGAGCATGTTCTTCAGCATCGTCAGCCACGACATCCGCACGCCCCTGAACGCCATCCTCGGCTATTCCGAACTCCTCCAGAAGGGCGAGGAAAGCGAATCGGAGCGTAAAGACGCGCTGAAATTCATACGCGACAGCGGCAAGACCCTTCTCCAACTCGTGAACGACGTCCTCGACCTTGCGAAAATGGATGCCGGAAAAATGGCGCTCCGCCCCGAACCCGTGATTCTCTTCCAGCTGACG
>CACYEO010000135.1 GCA_902773475.1 uncultured bacterium
CCGGAGGCTGACATCCGCGCGGAGGATGCCGGAACGGACGCGGACGGATCGCGTTTCACCATTGCCGAAGGCGCGGACTCGGCGCGCGTCGAGATTCCGGTCTCGGGGATGCACAACATCCAGAACGCGCTTGCGGCGTTCGCTGCCGCGCGCGCCGCGGGATTTTCCTTCGCGGACGCGGCGCGCGAGCTGCCGCGCGCGTGTTCGTCCCTTCCCGCCAGGAGGTTCGAGCTTCTCGGCGAAGGCGGCGGCGCAAGCGTCTTCGCCGACTACGCGCACCATCCGGCGGAGCTTGCGCGCGCCGTCGAAATGGCGCGGCTGCGGAAACCGCGCCGCCTGCGCGTCCTTTTCCAGCCGCACAGATACACGCGCACGAAGGCGCTTGCGGACGAATTCCCCAAGGCGTTCAAAGGAGTGGACGAACTCGTCATCCTGCCGGTGTACGCGGCGTTCGAGAAGCCCGTCGCGGGCGGGACGTCCGCGGATCTGTACATCAAATGCCGCGCGGCGGGCCTGCGCGCGGAACTTGCGCGTTCGCGCGAAGAGGCGTGGCGGCACGCGGAGCTTACGCTGGAGCCGGGGGATCTTGTGCTTCTCGCGGGCGCAGGCGACATAATCGCGCTCGCTCCAGCCGTGAAAGAACTCTTCGCCGGAATCGCGGCGCGCGGCGGGATCGCGCGCGGAAAACTCGTGCCGCTCGCCCCGTATTCATTCTACGGATGCGGCGGCGCGACGTCCGGCGGGGTGCTCGACCTGGAACCCGGCGCGGAAATCCCGCGCGGCGCGGAGATCGCCGGGGCGGGCTCGAACAGGTGGTTTTCCGGGCTTGCGACAGACAAGACGTACGTGCGGCTTCCGCGCGGCGGCGAAGTGCGGCGCGAAGGAAACACGCTTGTAGCGCCGGCGGGAATCCAGGGGAAGGCCGTGCTTGACGCGGCGGAGCGCGAAGGGCTTTCCGGGCTGGAGTTCCTGGAAGGAGTGCCAGGGACGGTCGGCGGCTGGATCGCGATGAACGCCGGGGCGCACGGCCGCTGTGCGGCGGGTGCGGTCGAAAGCGTGAAAGCGTTGCAAAACGGCGGCGCGGAGATTATACTTCCGTCCGCCGGGTGCGGTTTCGGGTACAGGCGCTGCAAGGCGGTCGAAGACGGCTGCACGGTGCTTGAAGCGCGCTTCGCGCTCGTTCCGGGCGATCCGGAGAAGATAAAAGCGCTGCGGGCGGAATGCCGGGCGGCGCGGCGCGTGGATCCGCGCGGGCTGCGCACCGCGGGCTGCGTGTTCAGGAATCCCCCGGGGGATTCCGCCGGGCGGCTCATGGAAGCGGCGGGCGTGAAGAAGATGCGCGCCGGAGGGGCGTACGCGTGGGAGAACCACGCCAACGTGTTCGCGGCCGGCGAAGGCTGCACGGCTTCGGATCTGCTGGCGCTGGCGCTGGCCGCGCGCGCCGCGGTGGAGGAGCGCTTCGGAGTGCGGCTGGAATTCGAAGTCCGGGGATTCGAAGATCGCGCAAAAGGAAAGTTTGGAGAGGATCGGCGAAATGGAAAACAATGAATTGAAATACCGCAGGGTCGCCGTGCTTTCGGGCGGAACTTCCGCAGAGCGGGAGGTCTCGCTGGAGTCGGGGAGGAACGTGGCGGAAGCGCTGAAAGCGGCAGGCGTGCCGGACGTGCGGCTTGTCGTGCTCGACAGCGATTCGCTCGCGGGGATGCCGGACGGCGCGGAAGCCGCGTACGTGGCGCTTCACGGCGGCTGGGGCGAGAACGGCGGCGTGCAGGCCGCGCTTGAAGAACGCGGCATCCCGTATACCGGGCCGGGGCCGGCGGCCTGCGCCCTGGCCATGGACAAGATCGCGACGAAGCGCGCGCTCGACGCGGCGGGCATACCGAACGCCAGGTGGGTCGAACTCACCTCCCCCGCCGCCGAACCGCCGCTGCCGCTTCCGCTTGTGGTGAAGCCGCCGTGCGACGGATCGAGCATCGGAATTACGAAAGTCGTTTCGCCGGACGGATGGGCGGCGGCGTACGACCTCGCGCGCAAGGCGGATCCCGACGGGCGGGTCCTGGCGGAAGAATACATCGACGGCCGCGAATGGACCGTAGGGGTGGTGGACGGCGCAGTCCTGCCCGTCGTGGAGATACAGGCCCCGGACGGGTGGTACGGCTACGAAGCCAAATACCTTTCAAACGCCACGCGCTACGTATTCCCGGAAGACGACGCCTCGGTCCCGCGCGAAACGCTTGAAGAAGCGCGCCGCGCCGCGCTTGCGGCGTTCGCAGCCGCGAAGTGCGCCGGAGTCTCGCGCGTGGACTTCCGCCTCGATTCCGCAGGGCGGCCCTTCGTGCTTGAAATAAACACGGCGCCGGGCATGACGGCCCACAGCCTGCTGCCCAAGGCCGCGGCCCGCGCGGGGATGGATTTCCCGGCGCTGTGCCGCAGAGTGCTTGAAGGCGCCTGTTGCGGAAAGGTTTGACCGGCATGGATCTGCTCGTTCGCGGAAAAAGAACCGGTTCGCCGAAAAAGGGCGGCGGCGCGAAAAAGGCCGCCGGGATCGCTTTCGCCGCCGCGCTCGCGGCGGGTGTAGCGTGGTGCGCGTGCGCCGGATGGAGGAATCTCGCGCGCAAGGCGTGCGAACCGGGCCTGATAACCGACCAGTCGCGGCAGGTGCGCGTGATGTACGGCAGTTTCAAGGAAGGCCGCTTCCTGCGGCGCGGCACAATCGTGGAATTTCTGGGACTGACGAACGGCGCGAACATGGCGACGGCGGATTTCGCGGGCAGGCGGCTTGAAATGCTCGACCGTTTCCCCGTCTTGAAAAACCTGGCGGTGCGGCGCAATCTCGCCGAACGCACCGTGGAAGTGGATGTCACGGAGCGCATGCCCGTCGCGCGCATCGGCCTTGAAAGGTATTCGCCGGCTGTCGACGAAGAAGGCGTCGTGTTCCCCGCCGGGCTGGGATTGGATCTTCCAAGCATAATCCTGCCGCGCGGAGCCGCGCCGAAGCCGGGCGGCAGGCTTTCCGGCCGCGCGGCGGCCGCGCTGCAGCTCGTGACCGTCGCAAAGACCGCCGCGCCGGAAATCCCGGTGCGCGCGGTGGACGCGCGCCGCGCCGACTTCCTGCTCGTCACGTTCGAAGGATACTGCACGAGGCAGGCGCAGATAAAGTGGGAAGGCATGGACAATCCGTCCGCCGCCACCGCGGCCGAGATAGGCAAGCGCCTTGCAAGCCTTTCCGACGCTTTCAAAAGCGGGCTTTGCGACGATGCCGACATCTGGTACGCCACCGATCCGGACCCCAGGCGCATATCCGCGAGACCCTGACACCCCTGCACGAAAGGAAGACCGCAAGTGAGTTCATCCCCCTTCGTCGCCGCGCTCGAAATCGGAACCGCGAACATTACGGCAGCGGCCGCGGAAAGACAGCCTTCAGGCCGCGTGAAAATCATCGGCGTGAAAAGCCTCAAATCGTCGGGCGTCGCCAAATCGCGCATAGTCCAGCTCGGCAACGTGAAGAACACGGTCAAGGCCGTGATCGACGCGCTGCAGAAGGACGCGAGCGTGGACGTGGGCAGCGTGTGGCTGGCGGTTTCGGGGGCCGGAGTGGAGACGAAGCGCCTCAAGGGCGCGCTCAGCACCGACATACGCGCGATGACGGAAGACGACGTCCAGACCGTGGAGGCGTCCGCGATGGAAAGCGCCGGCCTCGACGAAGCGAGCCGCATCCCGCTCCACTACCTTTCGCAGGATTTCATACTCGACGGCCAGACCGGGATAGAGAATCCGGTGGGCAGGACGGGCCAGCAGCTGGAACGCCGCGTCCTGTGCGTCCACTATTCGCGCGCGCAGTTCAGGGACGCGGAGGCCGCGGCCGACGCCGCGCACGTGGAAGTGGAGCGGGCCGCGTTTTCGGCGTGCTGCGCGGCGGCGTCCGTTCTCGACGGGCAGGAGAAGCAGAACGGGGTGCTGCTTGTGGATCTCGGCGCCGGATCGACGTCTTTCATCGCGTACGTGAACGGATTCGCCGTGGCGGCGGAATCCATACCCGTCGGCGCGGAACTCGTGACGTCCGATCTGGCGTACGCGTTCCGCATCGCGAAAATCGAGGCGGAGCGGCTGAAGATCGAGAACGGATGCGCGATGCTCCGCGCGGAATCCTCCGGCAGGCGGCTGACCATACCGTCGTCAACGCCGGGCTTCGGGCCGAAGAACATCTCCGCCAAGGCCGTGGAGACGGTCGTAAACGCGCGGCTCGATGAAATCTTCCGCATAGTCCGCGACCGTCTGGAGGAATGCGGATGCGGGATGAACTTCTTCAACGCGGGATGCGTGCTCACGGGCGGCGGCGCGGCAATGCCCCGCATCGCGGAGCTTGCGTCCGCCACGCTCGGCCTGAACGTGCGCATCGGAAGGCCCGTGAACGCGGACGGGCTGGAGCTTGAACACAATCCGGAGTCCAAGGCCGTCATCGCGGGTCTTCTGATGCTTGCGATGGAAGACGGTCCCGCGGAAAAACGGTCCGGCGGGCTGTTCGGCTTTTTCGGGGGGATTTTCAAATGACGCAGGCTGACGGAAAACCGCGCGAGAGCGCATCGGCGATTCTCGTGGGACTGGGCCGCGGCGGCTGCGCGATCGCGGCGGCGGCGAAGAAACGCTGCGGACGCGACATGCGCGTCTTGCTGGCGGACACGGACGCGCGCACCGGAATGGCGCATCCCGGGGAGCCGTTCCTGCTGCTGGGCGGAACGCGCCTCGGCGGGGCCGGCTCCGGCCGCGACATACCCAACGCGCGCGCCGCGGCGTCGGAGTCCATGCGCGATTTCGACGAGCGCGTCGGCAACGCCAGGCTCGCCGTAGTCGTGGCCGGACTGGGCGGCGGAACTGGCGGCGGCGCGGCCATCGAGGCGCTTGAACATTTCCGCAGGCGCGGAACCGTGACGTTCGTGTTCGCCACTCTTCCGTTCGCGTTCGAAGGCCCCGAGGCCGCGCGGCTCGCGCGCAACGCCCGCCCGCTCGTGGAAAAGTATTCGGACGCCTGCACGTTCCAGCCGCTCGACGTGCTCGTGTGCGGCGCGGGGCCGGACAACATGCGCGAGGCTTTCGAGCGCGGCATGGACGCCGCGGCCGAGGGCATCGCGTTCTTCTGGCGGCTCCTCGAAACCCCCGGCTACATATCGCTCGATCTGGAGCGCATCCGCAGGACGTTCCAGGACGCCGGACCGGCGACGCTCCTCGTGGCCGGCGCGTCCGGCCCGTCGCGCGCGCGGAGCGCGCTGTCGGCGATGCTCGACTCTCCGCTTCTCGGCGGCGACGGCAAAATCCCCGAGGCGCGCAAACTCGTCGTGGGCGTGCTCGGCGGCGACGATTTGCGCCTTTCCGAAACCGGAACGGTCGCGGACGGGCTCGCGGCGGCTTTCGGAAAGCCGGAGGATTTTTCGCTCGGCACGGTGAACGACGACGAAGCGTTCTCCGGCAGGCTCGTCGCCGTCGCGTTCGCGTTCACGTCCGCGCCGCCCGCGCCCAGGCAGACCCGCAGGCGCGCCGGGAAGGCTGCGGCGGATCCGCTCGGCGGAACGTCCGCCAGTTTCGGCGACGCGAAGAATTTCTGGAAGGGCGAAGACCTCGACACCCCCGCGTATCTGCGGCGCAACCTCGAACTCGAACGCTGAGGCCCGGTGGAACGCGACGGACATATACGGCTGCTTCCGCTGCACATCGCAAACAAGATCGCGGCGGGCGAGGTCGTCGAGCGTCCCGCCTCCGTCGTCAAGGAGCTTGTGGAAAACGCGCTCGACGCCGGAGCCGCCCGCATCGACGTGTCCGTGACCGCCGGCGGGCGCAATCTGATATCCGTCCGCGACGACGGCTGCGGAATGTCGCGCGAGGACGCCCTGCTGTCGCTGGAGCGCCAGGCCACGAGCAAAATCCGCGACGTCGACGACATCCTGAAAATCGACACGCTCGGATTCCGCGGCGAGGCGATACCTTCGATTGCGGCGGTTTCGCGTTTCACGATGACCACCCGCCGCGCCGGCGAAGAATCGGCGTGGCGGCTCCAGGTGAACGCCGGAGTCCTCGCCGAAGTCCGCGAAGCGGGAGCGCCGCCGGGAACGTCGGTGGAAGTGCGCGATCTGTTCTGCAACGTCCCCGCGCGCCGCAAGTTCCTGCGCTCGTACGCAACGGAGGAAGCGGCGGTGCGGCACGTCTTCACCGTGCACGCGCTCGCGCACCCGGACGTCGGTTTCTCGCTTTCCTGCGACGGCCGCGAAGTTTCGCGCCTTCCCAAAGGCGACAGTCTCGAAGACAGGATCCGCGTTCTCTTCGGCGGCGATCTCGCGCCCGCGCTCGTCCCTCTCGAAGGAGAGGCCGGCGATGTCTCGGTGCGGGGTTTCGCGGAACGCGCCGAACACGCGGCGGCGACCCGCCGCGAGCAGTTCGTGTTCGTGAACGGACGCCCGGCGACGGCTCCGGTCGTTTCCGCCGCCCTGCGCGACGCGTATCCGCGCTCCGATTCCAAATCCCGGCCTGCGGTTTTCATGTTTATCGGCCTGCCGCCGTCGCAGGTGGACGTGAACGTGCATCCTGCAAAGCGCGAAGTGCGTTTCCGCAAGCCCGGCGACGTGCGCGCGGCGATCCTTTCCGCGCTTTCCGCGTTCGACCCTCCGCCCGCGAGGCCGGCCCCGCCGCCGGCGTGCGCGCCCCGGCCGCCGGCTGC
>CACYEO010000136.1 GCA_902773475.1 uncultured bacterium
CGCAGCATCGTGGCGCCGGCGGCCTTCACGGCCTTCGCCACTTCGATTATCTGTTTTTCCGATTCCACGCTGCACGGCCCCGCTATGACCTGGAAATTGCCGCCGCCTATTTTAGGGCCGCCGCAATCGACCACCGTGTCTTCCGGGTGGAACTTTCTGTTGGCGTCCTTGTACGGCTCCTGGATGCGCTGGACGGATTCCACGATGTCGAGCGCGCGCACGAGGCCTATGTCCACATGCGACACGTCGCCGATGCATCCGATCACGGTCTGCTGCGAGCCGACCGAAAGGTTGGGCTGTATCCCCTGCGATCTGAGCCACGACAGCAGGTTGTCCACCTGCTTTGCGTCGGCGCCTTTTTTCACTGCCACTATCATCTGCTGCAACTCCTTTTCCCTGCGATCCGCGCATACTGAAACGGCCCCGCTTTGTTCGAGCGGGGCCGTGGCTTTCTGCGCATCCCTTCAGGGGATGTTTCAGACACGCGATCCCGCTCCGCCCGGAAAGGCGAAGTAGAAATAAAACCAAAAGCGGAATCCGGCGTTCATGTGTCTGTTTGTCCTTTGACGCGAGAGGATAGCAAAACCTCCCCGCGGCGCGCAAGCACAAAAATCCCGTGATTCATCTGGGGCGCATCTGTGTTTTTCACCCTTGCGCAAATTCCCGCGCACACACCTGTTGAATATTGCCAACCTCCTTCGCCAAGTCTTCCATGTTTCTATATTTCCAGGATCCCGGGCTTCCAGGGCCGAAGCGACAAAACAAGTCGGCGCGCAAATGCGGCGCGGGACGCGCAAACGAGCGGGCTCTCAAGACGGCTTGCGCCACCATGCGAGATATTCGACATTTCCTTTATCGCGGCCGCGAATCGGGGATTCAGCCGTGCCGAGCAGTTCCAGCCCCAGCACGTTCCGCCCGAAATCGAGCACTCCTTCAAGCGCCGCGCGGCGCGTTTCCGGGTCCTCCACCACGCCGCCGGGCGCGCATCCGCGCCCTGCCTCGAACTGGGGCTTCACGAGCGACACGATTTCACCCCCCGGCGCAAGCACTTCCGCCATGGGCGGGAGAATCAGCTTCAAGGAAATAAACGAAACGTCGGCGACCGCCCTGTAGGGGCGCTCGGGCAAATCCTGCGGCTTCATCGTGCGGGCGTTGAAATTCTCGCGCACCCACACGCGGGGGTCGGACCTCAATTTCCACGCAAGCTGGTTCGTACCGGAATCCACGCACATCACGCGCCTCGCTCCATGCTGCAGCATGCAATCGGTGAAGCCTCCGGTGGACGAACCCACGTCGAGACAGACCATCCCCTCGACGCTCCATCCGGGAAACGCGGCAAATGCGCCTTCGAGCTTTTCCCCTCCGCGCGAAACGAAGCGCGGCGGCGCGGCGACCTCGATCGCGGCTGAGCGCGGAACCGCCCTCGACGCCCTGCGCTCCACCTGTCCTTCCACGCGGACTTCGCCGGCCATTATCAGCGCCTGCGCCGCAGCGCGCGACGAAGCGAGTCCTCGCGCGTAGACCTCGGCATCGAGCCGCACCCGCTTCGGCCGGGACGGTTTGGCGGATTTTGCGTCCATGTCAGCGTTTCGGCGGCGCAAGTTCGCCGGACGAACTTATATCGCGGGCGAGGAATATCTTTTCCACGCCGGGTCTGGTGCGCAGCACAATCGCCTCGGGCGTGCGCGAGACAAGTTCCCCCTCCGTTTTGGCGGCATGCCTGTCTATGACGAAAAAGTCCGGAGTGAAAACCTTCTTCAGCCTCACGTTCAGCGGGAACGTCTCGCCGGGCTTTAGATGCCCGGGCTTCATTTCAATCATGCGGTCGGCATAGCCGTAGCAGCGCACCTCGATGCGGTATTTGCGGTCGCACCGCAGATTGTCTATCTTCAGCGGCTTGGATGGTCTGTCCCTGCCCTCGTCCTTCGTCTCTCCTGCGCGCTTTCCGTCCATCAGGACTTCCGCTCCGCCGGGGATGGTGGATACGGCGACAGAGGCGAGAACCGTGGAAAGGCGGAACTCCTCGGTGCGGGAGCGTCCCGCTTCAAGCTCCACGGTGCGCGACTGCGCGGCGAAGTTCTCCATCTCGGCGCGTATCGAATGCGTTCCGCCGTCCAGTCCCGGCAGATCGAGAGGCGCGACGCCGCAGTATTCGCCGTCCACATAGACACGCGCCCCCTCCGGGGACGACACCACCCGCAGCGAAGCCGGGAGCGGCTTTAGAACTATCGAAACCGACGTCTCCTCGCCGGCGGCCACGGACATCTCGCGCTCCTCGGTCTTGTATCCGGGCATTGAAAAACGCACCGTCGCGACACCCTTGGGTATGCCCGGAACGGTCAGCGGCGACTTTCCGCGCGGCGTTCCGTTGACCGAAACTTCCGCGCCCTCCGGCTCGGTCGAAAACGCGACGGAGCCGGAATCGAGTTTCATCTTTTCCGTGCGCACAATCGGCCGGCGGTCCGGAATCTGGAGATCGAAACCCGCATCCTGCCATCCGTTTGCCGTGTAGACGATTCTGTACACCCTGTTGGTAGGCAGGGAAGATACGAATACAGGCGTAGTCCCGAGAGAACGCCCGTCCAGCGTCACCGTGCAGGCAACGGGGTTCCCGGCGGAATCCACCGCTTTGAGAAGGACGAGTCCGCAGTCGCGCTCCGCGAAAGCGGAGACGGCGGCGAGTGCGGATGCGGCGAGAAACGCGGCGGCAGGTTTCATTTGCGATCCTTCCCCGACAGGCGGCGTTCGGCGTCGAAAAGCATTCTTTCGGCCTCTTTCCTGCGTTCGTCGGTTTCATCGGTCACGGTGCGGAGTATTTCGCGCAGGACTTCGGCAGCCTTTGCGAAATCGCGCGTATTGATCGCGACATCGGCGCTGCCTTTCAGCGCGCGCCATCTCGCGTCAAGCTCGCGCACCGCCCTGTCGTGGGATTCCACGAGATTCGCATAGCCTGCGGGCTTGCGGTCGACGGACTTCAACAGCTCTATCGCCTCGCGGTAATGTTTCACGGCGGCCGCGGTGTTTCCATGCTCGACATTGCGGTCTTCCCACTTCACGTCGCCGTTGCGCTGCGCTTCGGCCGCCATCGCGACAAGTTCGCCTGACGAATACTGGAGCATCCAGATCCCGAATGCGTTGTTGGCGAGCGTCTCGAGTTCGCGGCAGGCGGTTTCGACCGCCGGGGGAGGGTCGCAGTTTTCGACGTAGACATCGTGCGAGACGCCGTCGAGAGTCCAGCAAAGGCGGCGCGACGACACTGCGCCGTCCGGTCGGGCCGGACCCTGATAGACGTCGCGGAGTCCGGCGAGGGCGGGATCTGCAAACGCGTTTTTGAATCCGAGCAATGTCTCGTCGCCCGGTTTTTCGGTTCTGGAGAGATGGCGGTTCGCGTCGGGAACTTCGTCTATTTCCACCGATATCGCGCCGTCGTCTGCAATCGAAAGCGCGTACCGGAGGATTCCGGCCGGCGAACACACGGTTTTTTCGTAGAATGCGGAGAACCGCGCCGCCGCCTGCACGGACGCCGGAGCGCCTTCGATTTCGGAAATGGCGCTCCCTTCCGGCGCGCCGCCCTGCGGCGCGCAAAGGATGTAAAGCGCCACGCCTGCCAGAACCGCCACGCCCCCCGCCGTGGCGAGAAGCGCGCCGAGACGCTGCGGACGCGCCGCGCCGGACGGCGCCGCCGCGGAAGCGTTCCTGCCGAAACCTAGATCCACGCATTCCGGGGCCGCGGCGGACGGCGCGGGAACGGCGGCCCCGGACACCCGCACCACAAGCTCCGTGCCGCCCGCGCACACTCTGTCGCCGTCTTTCAGCACGGTCTCCTGCACAGGTTTTCCGTTGACTTCCGTGCCGTTGGCGGAATTCAAATCCGCAATGTACAGCACTCCGCCGCGCAGTTCGAATATGCAGTGGTTGCGCGAAAGCGCCGGATCGCCCGGCACGGATATTTCGCATGTGGACGATCTTCCGAGGCGAAGCCCCGCAGTCGGCACCGGGACGACACGCCCGGCCAATCCGCCCGAGACGATTTCAAGTTTGTATTCCGCAGACATTTCCGGCTCCTCAGAAAAGCCCCTGGGCGGCCTGCGCCATCACAGGCCCCAAAAGGATGATGAACACGGCGGGGAAGATGCAGAGCATGAGCGGCCCGAGCATTTTGACAGGGGCCTCGTTCGCGAGTTTCTCCGCGCGCTCGAAGCGGCGCGCGCGCATCTGGTCCGAAAGTATGCGCAGCATCGAACCGATGGAGACGCCGAGTTCGTCGGCCTGCACGAGCGCCGACGCCACGGACTTCAAATCGGGCTGGCGCACGCGCTCCGCCATCTCCTTCAACGCCTTCCGGCGGGGCGTGCCCAGCTGGGTTTCATGCATCATGCGCATCAATTCCTCTTCGAGAGGGCCCTGTCTGCGGATTTTGCATCCGCGCTGGAGGGCGGCCATGAAATCCATGCCGGCCTCGACGCTGAGCGTGAGCATGTCGAGCATGAACGGAAGCGCGCGCGCAATCGCCTTGTGCCGGCGCTTGAGCGCGCCGCGCACCCACATCGCAGGACTGAAGAAAAGCAGAACCGCCACGGCGATTGAAAGAGGCGTGCACAGGCCGTCCGCGAACGTTCCGGGAAATATCGAAACGAACAGCCGGAACAGCCCCGCGAAAATGGTTCCTTCGACAAGCGGGCAGAGAAAACGGAGCGCTACGATGTCCTCTCCCGTCACGGCGCCTTCGAGTCCGGCGGCGATTATGTCGCTGTCAAGCCTGGCACGCTGCCGCGAGAAAATCCGCGCCGACGCCGCAGGGCGGACGATTCCGCGAAGCGGCAGAAGCGCCCTGTACGAGAGAGGAATCTCCGCGGTAGTCCGCCCCGACGACGTCACATACGCCGCGGACGCCGCGGACGCGACATACCATGCGGCCGCAAACGAGCAAACCGCCCACATGAAAACGGAAAGGTGGAAAAGGTAATCCATGCGGCCGAAAGTATACCAAAACCGCCGCGCGGTTTCCTATTCCACTTTCGCTTCGAGTATTCCGGCGGAACGCCCCGGCGCCAGCCCGATCTTGATCCGGATCGCGCCGGTCTCGAACTTTTCTGGGAGAACGGCCTTCGAGAATCCGTCGCGCACCGTTGAATATTTCGCGCCCTTCACGTCTTCCCACGGAAGGCCGGGGAACATCCGCCACTGGACGCTCCAGCTTTCCGGAAGCGCGCATCCTCCCTTGCCGGAAGTCGCGTCGTCGAACCAGTAGACATGCAGCGCCTTCACGCCGCGCGGCTGGGGGAACTCTATTTCCACCCATTCCCCGGTGCCGCGGCGCGGCCAGAAGGTGAAACGGGGGATCGTCTCGTCGGCGCTAGACGACGGAATCTTCCGGTCGAAGAGGGCGTCCGTGGTGTCGGCGTGCCAGCAGTGCGATGCGGACACGATTATGCCGTCGCCGTTCGCGCCCGCAGCCTCCCTCGTGGCGGGGAACCACGTCTGCATGGCGTTGCCCGGCTTGCGGTTGTTCCAAAGCCCGTACGGGACGAGTTTCAGCCCGGTCGAAGCCGTCAGCGAAACATACGCGAGACCGCACATCTCCTCTTTCGCGGTCTTGAATGCCGCGTCCGCCGGAAGGACGGCCTTGACGACTCCGGAAGCGTTGTCCGCGCCCTCGGCGCAATAGACGAGCGGCCCGCGCTCCACGGCAAGGCGGCCGCGGTCGGCCGCGATCCTGTCGTCCGCCTTTATGCGCTTCACATCCATCGGGAACGAGATGCGCACTTTGTCGCCGGCGTTCCATGCGCGGTCGATCGTTATGAATCCGTCCGCGCCGGGCATCGACGGGACGCGCGCGCCGTTCACTTCGCAAACGATGTCCGCCGCGCTCGACGGGACTGTCTGGACGTAAGTCCGCGAGGAAACAGGCATGCCGCGCGCCCAGCCGGGCACGCGAACCTTTAGCGCGAACCTGTCGCCGGGGACGGCCGGCGATACTTCGAGCGTCGCCCCGCCGTCGAACGGGTAGTCCGTCTTCTGCGAAAATTTCACGCGTCCGAGGTCGGCTTCCGATGAAAGGAAGAAGTTCCAGTAGAAGACGTTTTCCGCGTCGTTCCGGGCGTAGGCCCATGTTATGAACTGCGGAATGAACCGCACGATGTTCGGCGGGCAGCACGCGCAGCTGAACCATTTCTGGCGCCTGCGGCCGCCTTCGGACTCGAGCGGATTGGGATAGAAGAATTCGTCGCCGGAAAGCGAAGTGGACGCGGGGAAAGCGTTGAAGGCCACGCGTTCGACAATGTCGAGATATTTCGAATCGCCCGTCCGCAGGAACATGCGCTCGTTGAACAAGGCGTTGCCGATTGCGGCGCATGTTTCAAGATAGCACGAGTCGTTCGGCAGGTCGTACGCCTTGCCGAAGCCTTCGATGCGGCGGTCGGAACCGAGGCCGCCCGTCAAATGCATCTTCGCGGAAACCATGTCGTTCCAGATCGCATCGACCGCCGCCAGAAGGTCCGCGTCGCCCGCCAGCACGCCGGCGTCGC
>CACYEO010000137.1 GCA_902773475.1 uncultured bacterium
CAACTGGAAAAAACAACGAGCGCGCACCAAAGGAAAGTTGTTTCAAATAGTTGTTTCCCATAATCAAAAAGCCAGACGGTGAATTACACAGATGCGCCCGACGGGGAGTGAATGTGACGAAAAAATCACACCACCCGGTCGTCAAATTTGCTATAATCCCGGCATGAAAACAAAGAACGCATCTTCCGCAGCCGGGCTTGTCCGCGCCGTCGCAACAGCGGTTTTCGCTTCATGCGCTTTTGCGGCGCCAGCCGCCGCGCCGTTCGCGCCAGGCGAAAAAACAATTCCCAATTCCCAGGGATCGCGAACGAATCCCGCCGGAGACGAAATTGCAGTCACTTCGAAATGCCTGCGTTTCAACGGCGAACCGGCCGTGCCGGTCATGGGCGAAATGCACTACGCGAGAGTGCCGGAGAACGAATGGCGCGGCTACGTGCGCAAGATGAAAGCCGGCGGCCTGGACATAGTGGCCGCATACGTCTTCTGGATACACCACGAAGAATTCGAGGGCAAGTTCGATTTTTCGGGACGGCGCGACATACGCAAGTTCCTGCAGATCTGCAGGGACGAAGGCATGAAGGTCGTCCTGCGCATCGGCCCCTGGTGCCACGGCGAATGCGTGTACGGCGGCTTCCCGGGATGGCTGGTGTCCAGGCGGGGCGTGAGACTGCGCACAACCGATCCGCGCTACATGGAATGCGTAGGCCGCTGGTGGCGGCGGCTTTTCCGCGAAGTCGACGGCTTCCTGTGGAAGCAGGGCGGGCCTGTCATAGGCGTTCAGATCGAAAACGAATCCGCCGGCCCGTGGAGCTACCTCAAGGCGCTCAAAGACCTCTGCCGCGAAGCCGGATTCGACGTTCCTTTCTACACCCGCACGGGCTGGCCCAGGATGAAAGGGCCGGCCGCCGAATTCGGCGAACTGCTGCCGCTCTTCGGAAACTACACCGACGGCTTCTGGGACAGAAACTTCTCCCAGCCGTCGCCGGGCGACTACCTGAAGGCGTTCGAGTTCTCGAAGACGAGGGTCTCGTCGCAGATTGCGACGGAAATGCTGCCGCAATCCTCGACCGACGACAAGGCCACGGCCGAATATCCATACTTCACTTGCGAACTCGGCGGCGGCATGACTTCGTCGTACCACAGGCGCATACGCATTTCGCCGATGGACACGTACACGATGGCGCTTGTAAAGCTTGGAAGCGGATCGAACCTGCTGGGCTACTACATGTACGCGGGCGGCACGAATCCGAACCGCCCGGAGGAAGGCGTGTTCTTCAACGAGCACCGCGCGTCCAGATACACGAACGGCAACGACCTGCCGCCGTTCTCCTACGAATTCCTGGCGCCCATAAGCGAGTTCGGCGAGACGACTGCATCGTGGGAGCTTTTGAAGCCGCTCCACAAATTCTGCGCGAATTTCGGCCCGGACTTCGCGCTTGCGGACGCCGAAGTGGAAAGCCGCACCGATTCGCGCCGCGGGCCATTCCGCTTCCACAACGAATACGTGCGCACGAAATCCGAAGACAAGATTCCGTACATATTCCCGCAGAACTGGAAAACGCGCCTCGGGACGGTCAAATCGGCGACGGCACAGCCCGTCGAATGGCGCGGCGACACTCTCGTGATGATGAAAATCCCCGGCATCGAACCCAAAGTCGAATTCGAAGGCGCGCCTTTCAAAGTGGAGTTCATCGACTTCCCCGCCAGAACGGAACCGGACAAGCGGATTGTCGCCGAAGTGAAAACCGTAAAAACGAAAGAAGCCGCACCGCCGCGCGAAATCAAAAGACGCGGACGCGCCAGAATGCCGATGCAGCCGTCGGAAGCGGATTGGGACGGCGCGGCCGTCTGGGAAGTCGAACTTCCCGACGGAACGCCGCGGAACACGGTGCTCGAAGCCGAATACCTCGGCGATGTGGCGCGCGTGTATGTGGACGGCGTTCCGGTGGCGGACGACTTCTTCAAAGGCCGCCCGCTCAGGTGCGCATTGTGGCGCATCCCCAAAGGGAAGACGACGATACGCATCCTGCCGTGGTCCGATTCGCCGCTGATCTACGTCCAGCCGCCTTTCAGACCGAAAGAAAAAGGCGCCGCCGTGAAAAAATGCGTCCTCGTCGACGCCGGAAATCCCGCAGACGGGAGCAGCCGGTGAAAAGGCTGTCCGCATTGCGCCGCATCATTCCCCTCTGCATGGCGGCGGCATGCGCTTGCGCCGGCATGGCGCGGGGGGAGGATGTCCAGAGCGGACGCAAATCCGCAAAACCGCTTGAATGGAAATTCCCCACGGCGGGCGGAACTCCGCACGAGGGCATTGCTTTCGCGGACGGGATTACGGGCGTTCTCGCGTGGGGCGGGGGCGACACGCTCAAACTCACGATAGGCCGCGCCGATCTCTGGGATCATCGCGGCGGCTACTCTTGGACGGATGCGCAAAGCTATACGAACATTACCGACGCGATCCGGAAGAACGATGAAAAAAGGCTGCTGCGGCTTTTCGACAAAACCGTGCCGCCCGGCGAGCCGCGCAACCCTACAATGCTTCCCCTGGGGCGCGTCGAAGTGAAGATGCCCGGCGCCACGCTGCAACGCGGAATGCTCGACGTAAAAACCGGAGTCGGCACTGTGGAATTCGAAATTGACGGACGGATTCTATGCGCGGAACTTGCCATGGGCAAAGAAAGCCGCGCATTCGCAATCAAGATGCCGGAAGGCGTGGAATTTTCCGCAAAAGCGATAAGTTCCATGGAATTTCCCGCCGTGGCGAAAAAACTCGCGCCGCTCCGCTTCAAGCCTGCGGTGAAACGCGAAAACGGCTTTACATGGGAACTGCCCGCAGACGAACCCGTATCGCTCGCCTTCTGGAAAAACGGCGCGGAACTGGCTGTCGCGACCTGGCGCGGAACCGGCGGGGAAAGACGGAGCGTCACGGTTCCTTTCGCAAAAATCCGCGCGGAATCCGAAGCTCGATGGAAAAAGTTCTGGGCGGAGGGAGCACGCGTCCGCGTACCCGATCCCGCCATCCAGGAGATTTTCGACTACGGAATGTACCGTTTCGGCGCCATGACCGATCCCGACGGCATTCCGGCCGGTCTCCAGGGTCCGTGGATAGAAGACGAAGATCTTCCGCCGTGGAGCGGAGACTACCACTTCAACATCAACGTGCAGGAATGCTACTCGCCGGCGTACCGCGGCGGGCACTTCGCCAATCTCGCGCCGCTCTTCAACATGGTGCTTTCATGGCGGCCAGTCCTGCGCGAGAACGCCCGCAAGTTCGCGGGCGTCGCGGACGGATACGTGCTGCCGCATTCCGTCAGCGACAGGGGCGTGAACATCGGCGGATTCTGGACCGGCACGATAGACCACGCCTCGACCGCATGGATCGCCGATATGATGTGGCAGTATGTGAGATATTCCGGCGATGTCGAATTTCTAAGACGCGGCGCATTCGACTTCATGAAAGGCGCGATGAAAACATACCGCGCCATGATGACGGAAGAAGGCGGCGCGCTCGCGCTGCCGACGGGGCCTTCGCCGGAATGGGGCGGCGCCGCGTTCCACTCTGCCGTCGGGCGGAATCCAAGCTTCCAGCTCGCCGCCGCGCACCGGCTCGCGCGCGATCTTTCCGCCGCCGCCGCGATGCTCGGCGAAAAGCCCGATCCGGCATGGCTCGAAATCGAAAAACGTCTTCCTCTCGCGACGGTCGACAATGCGAAAGGCGGAATCCTGATTTTCGAAAACCAGCCTCTGACCGAATCGCACCGCCACCATTCCCACATGGCCGGATTCTATCCTTTCGACATCTTCGACCTTTCCGACCCCGCGACGGCAAAGACAGCAGAAATCACGTTCGCGAACTGGCGCGCCAAAGGGACATGGGGATGGACTGGATGGTGCGTTCCGTGGGCCGCGATTCTGAACGTCCATGCGGGACGCCCAGCGGACGCGGTGGTGATGCTTCATGCCTGGAAAGAATATTTCTGCGGCGAAGGCCGCGGCTCGCACCACGATGCCGTCAAAAAAGGATTCACCGGCTTTACATGGCGTCCTAAGATAATGCAGATGGACGGGCAGTGCGCCGCTGCGACGGCCGTCATGGAACTAATGGTGCATGAAGTGGACGGCAAACCGGAATTTTTCAAAGGCTGCCCGCCGGAATGGAAGAACGTCTCGTTCGAGAACATCGTGCTGTCAGACGGACGGCGCGTAAGCGGCAGCAGGGTGGACGGAAAGATTTCGGTTTTTTACAGCGAACCCCGGAAATAAAAAGCTCTACTGCCTATTCCCTATTCCCCATCCCCTATTGCCCATTGCCTACTCCCTATTCCCTATTGCCTATTGCCTGCTATTGCCTATTGCCTATTCCCTATTGCCTATTCCCTATTCCCTATTGCCTACTGCCTATTCCCTATTCCCCATTCCCTATCCCCTATTCCCTATTGCCCATTGCCTATTCCCTATTCCCTAGTGCCTAACCATTCAGCGCCAGCGCCTGTGCGACCATAGATACTGTTCCGGCCAGGCGCGTATCGCGTCGCCGAGGCGCTTGTTCAACACCTTCGCGCCTTCCTCCATCGAAATATCCGGGGGGAACGTCACAGGATCGCCGCCCACAAGTTTGTACCGGAAAGGCGCGGTTCTCACGAACGAACCCACGACGATCGGGCAGCCGGTCTTCGCCGCCAGCCGCACGGCGGTCGTGAAAGTCCAGGCGGGGCGTCCCATGAAATCGACTTTCACGCCGCGCTTCTCCGGCGCGTGCTGGTCGGAAAGTATCGTCATCGCGGCTTTTTCGCTTTTCCACTTGCGGATAATTTCAGGCGTGAAGCCGCGGTTCTTGTCGATTATCGTCACCGGGCCGCGGAAGTGGTGTTTTTCCATCCATTTGGCCGCGACGGGATTGTTCATCGTCCGCGCTATGGCGATCATCGGGCGCGCAAAGGAAAGAAGATTCGTTGCGGCCTCCCAGACGCCGTGATGGGCTGACACGAGAATTATCGGCTTGTCGGTTTCTTCCAGAAGAAGCCTGACGGCAACGGGGGAGGCGCCGTCGACATCAAGGTGTTCGCGCCAGTTCGAGGCGTTCACGACAGACGGCACCTTGAGCGCTTCGCACACGTGGCCTGCGAGATGTCCGAACGACACGCGCGCGATTCTGTCGGCTTCTGCGGGATCCGCAGCGACTCCGGCCTTTAGAATGTTGTCCACCGCTATGCGCCGCCGCTTCGGGAAGAATCTGTACAGGAATCTTCCGAAAGCCGCGCCGGCCGGATACGCCTTGCGGCGCGGCACGAGCGCGAAGAGCGCCATCGCAACCGCGAAGCCGACCAGCACCGGAATCGCGGCGATCGTCTGGAGGAATTTCTTCATGCCGCCGCGCAATCCGTCACTTTCCGTCTGCCGCGGCGGACTCTTCCATCAAGCGCCTGATGCGTTTCGATGTGCGGACGGCGCAGAACGCCTTGCCGCACATCGAGCAGTGGTCGTCGTCGTGGCACGCGCCCTCTTCTGCGGGGCGGGTGCGGAGCCAGCGCGCGCGGGCAGCGTCCGGATCGAGCGCGCAGTCGAACTGCGCGTCCCAGTCGAAGCGGACGCGCGCGTCGGACATGCGGTCGTCGATGTCGCGCGCGCCTTTCAGCCCGCGCGCGACATCTCCGGCATGCGCGGCGATCCGGAACGCGGCGAGCCCTTGGCGGACTTCTTCCATGTCGGGCAGGCCGAGATGTTCCGCAGGCGTGACATAGCAGAGGAGCGAGGCGCCGTACGTCGCGGCGGCCGTGGCCCCGATCGCCGCGACTATATGGTCGTAGGCGGGCGCGATATCGGTCACCACCGGACCGAGCACGTAGAACGGCGCTCCGGCGCACACCGCCTGTTCGCGTTCCATGTTGGCCTTTATCTGGTCGAAAGGCACATGGCCGGGACCTTCGACCATGACCTGCACGCCGCGCTTCCGGCAGCGCTCCACAAGTTCGCCGAGAACGTCGAGTTCCGCGAATTGCGCGGCGTCCGAAGCGTCCGCGAGACAGCCCGGGCGAAGGCCGTCGCCGAGCGATACGGTCACGTCGTGCTCGGCCAGGATGTCCATCACCTCGTCCCAGCGTTCGTAAAGCGGGTTTTCGCGTCCGTGCTTTTTCATCCACTCGGCCATTATGGAACCGCCGCGCGAGACTATGCCCATCTTGCGCTTGAGCGCGAGATCCACGTGTTTCGACAGAAGCCCCGCGTGGAGCGTCATGAAATCCACGCCTTCCTCCGCCTGCCGTCTCACGACGTCTATCAGGAACGACGGATCCATCGAAGGCACGTCGCCGTCGAGAAGCGCGATCGTCTCGTACACCGGGACTGTGCCGAGCGGCGCGGGAGAGGCGTCTATCATGCGGCGGCGGATTGCGGATATGTCGCCGCCCACGGACAGATCCATCACGAAGTCCGCGCCGTGCTTCAGCGCGCACGACAGTTTGTCAAGCTCGTCAGCCTCGCCTGAATTCGTGGGCGAGCGTCCGAGGTTGGCGTTGACTTTGGTGCGGACGGCGCGTCCGACCCCTACGGCGCGGACGGTGTCGTGCGCGGGATTGAGCGGTATCACCATCCGCCCGGATGCGATTTCGGAAAGAACTTCGCTTTCGGAGATTCCCTCTTCGGATGCGACCGCCTTCATTGCAGGCGTGACTGTGGATTGTCTTGCGGCTTCAAGTTGTGTCATGGCATGTATGGGATTTTTGCGAACGGGGCGAGTTTACCACAATTGCGGCCCGGCGTGGCCTGACTGCGCATGAAATCGGGCGGCCCGGTTCCGCGGTTTTTGGTATAATGCGCCCGGAAAATTCCACCGCTACCGGGAATTGGCACAATGCGCAGACTGCGCGACACGATACTCGTTCTCATATCGGCGCCGGTATGGCTGCCGGTCGCCGCAATAACCGCCGCGGCCGTGCTGGCCGTGCTCGGCAGGCCCGTCTTCTTCGTCCAGAAGCGCGCGGGCAGAAACGGAAAGCCGTTCAACCTTGTGAAATTCCGCTCGATGCGGACGGGGAGCGGGAGCGACGCGGAACGCCTCGGACGCTTCGGGCGCTTCCTGAGGGCGACATCGATGGACGAACTGCCGGAACTCTTCCTGGTGCTTGCGGGGAAGATGTCGCTCGTGGGGCCGCGCCCCCTGCCGGTCGAATACCTGCCGCGCTATTCGCCGGAGCAGGCGCGCCGGCATGAAGTCCCGCCCGGAATCACCGGCTGGGCGCAGGTGAACGGACGCAACGACACCACGTGGCAGGAGCGTTTCGCGCGCGACGTATGGTATGTGGACAACCGTTCGCACCTGCTGGATGCGAAAATAATCTTCATGACGTTGATCGGCGTTTTCACGGCGCGCGGCGTTTCGCGCCCCGGCGAAGCCACGATGGACGAATTCAAAGGCAATGCAAAAGGAGACGCGAAACATGCGTGAACTCGTCATAGCCGGAGCCGGAGGGTTCGGCAGGGAAGTGCGGTGGACTCTCGAGCGCCTCGAATCGGCGGGGAAATCCGTATGGAAGTTCATAGGATTCGCCGACGACGCGCCTGCGCTTTCGTCGCAGCCGGGCGTTCTCGGGAAAGTGGACGCCGCGCTCAAAGCGCATCCGGACGCGGCGGTGTTTCCCGCGTTCGGCGACAACGCCGCCCGCGCTTCGTTCGCGGAAAGATTCGCGGACCGCGAAATGCCGTGCATAATCGACCCCGCCGCGACAGTCGCCGGAGACGCCGTATTCGGCCCCGGATGCTACGTCGGACCTTTCGCGCTCGTATCGACGGGGGCGAAGCTCGGACGCTGCGTCCTTGCAAACGCAAGATGCGGAATCGGCCACGACTGCGAAATCGGCGACTTCGCGCAGATCTGCCCCGGAGCGTCGATTTCCGGCGCGGTGCGCATCGGCGCGGGAACGCTGGTAGGCTCCAACGCGGCGATCCTCCCGGAACTTGAAACCGGGGCATGGAGCATAGTCGCGGCCGGAACGACGGTGTTCAGGAACATACCGCCGGGTTTCACGGCCAGTCCGTTCGGAACGGGAAGAACGCGATAGGCCCGCTGCGATGGAAGGCATCCCCGCGATCATACACTGCTGCTGGTTCGGCGGACGCAAGACACGGCTCGCAAAACGGTGTCTTGAAAGCTGGCGCAGGTTCGCCCCGGATTTCGCAGTGCGCGAATGGGACGAAAAAAGCGTGCGGGCGGAATTCGCGGGGGAGGATGCGGCTTTCTTCGAAACGGCTCTCGCGGCGAAGGCGTGGGCCGCCGCGAGCGACTGGGCGCGGATGGCTGCGCTTTGGCGTTTCGGCGGGGTGTATTTCGATTTCGATCTCGAGCTGGTGTCGCCCCTCCGCGGTCTTCCAAAAGCAGGATGGATTGCTTCGGAATGGATGCGCGACGGCTCGGCGCGGTGCAACCCCGGCGGCGGAATCGCTCTGCCGCCGCGCTCTCCCGTCGCGCGCGGGATGCTCGATTTCTACGCCGGAAAGCGCTATTCCCGCGACTTGGACATGATGTGGATCATCAGCCGCGAGCTCGCTCCGCTGCTCGCCGCAAATCCGTCCGTCGCTACGCTTTCTCCGGACGTGTTCAGTCCGATCGCTTTCGACGGATCGTGCAGGCGGTCGTCAAGCACGGTCGGGATACACCGCTACGCAATGAGCGGAGCCGGGCCTGCGCGCCGCTTCGCGCGCTGGCTTTCGTGGCACGGCATGGGCGGAATCGTGGAGGCGCTTCTCGGATCGCGCGGACGGAAAAAAGCGTCCGACCCTTTCGACACCGTCCACGTATGCGCGGGAATCGACGTCTTCAACGGCGCCGCCGCCGTCGCCGCATCCATAGCCCGCGAACAGGCGGCGCAGGGCCGCAAGGTCGCGTTCCTCTCCGTCGCCCCGCCCCGCGGCGTCCCGGAAGTCGGCCTCTCCGGCGTGGAACGCATCGTGTTCCGCCGCACTTCGATTCCCGTCCTGCGGCGGCTTTGCTTTTCCGCCGGAATGCTCTTCGGCCTCCGCCGCATCTGCCGCAATGCCGGAACGGTGCATGTGCATTGCGACTGGACGTTTCCCGTGTGGGCCGCGTCGTTTTTCGCGCGCAAACGGCTTGTGTTTTCTCCGCACGGTTCGTTCGATCCCGTGCGCCTGCGACACTCGCGCGTGAAGAAATTCCTTGCCGGATTCATTGAAAGGGCGTGTCTGCGCAAAGCCGCCGCCGTGCACGCGACGACCCACCGCGAAGAGGAATGGATCCGCGCATTCGAACCGCGCACCGGGAAAATCGCCGTGGAGCCGCCGGGGACGGATATTCCGCCGCAGTCCATGCCGCGCATCCGCCGCGCGGGAGAACCGCTGAGGGTCCTGTATCTCGGGCGGCGCCATCCGCTGAAGGGCGTCGGCATGCTTGAAAAAGCGGTCGAAGGTCTCGATGTCGAACTGCGCACGGAGGACTCGCTTTCCGGGCGGGAAAAAGAAGAGGCGTTCGAGTGGTGCGACGTTTTCTGCCTGCCGACGAAATCGGAGAATTTCGGACTTGCAGTGGCGGAGGCGCTTGCGCATTCGCGCCCCGCGATAACGACGCGCGGAGCTCCGGCGTGGGAGGAACTCCCGGCGCGCGGCTGCGGCTGGTTCACGGACGTCTCCGCGGAAGCGCTCCGCGCCGCGCTCGAAGAAGCGGCCTCGCTTCTTCCCGGGCGTCTCGCGGCGATGGGCGCGGCGGGACGCGAATGGATGGAAAAGGATTTTTCCGCGCGCGACAGGGCCAGGGCGATTTCAAAGGCGCTCGAACCCGGCGTTCCGGCATGACGCCGCGCCGGCGCGCCATGCGGTCCGCGTGGCGCGCCATACGCGCACGCCGTACGCCGCGGAAAGATTTTCCTGCGTGAAAACCTCTTCGGGAGTTCCGTCGCGGACGATCCGCCCGGCCGACATCAACACGGCGCGCGTGAACGCGCCGGACGCGTTTTCGAAATCGTGGACCGCCGCCACGACCGCAAGCCCGGGTCTGCGTTCCGCAAGCATTTCAAGAAGGCGGGAAAATTCAGCCGCACGCACCATGTCGAGATGCGCGGAAGGCTCGTCGAGCAGCACGGCGGGCGCGCCGGAAGCGACGGCGAGCGCGACCGCAAGCAGCTGTTTTTCGCCGCCAGAGGCGGCACCGGCGGGTCTGTCGGCGAGATGCTCCGCCCCGAGAGCGGCAAGCGCGGCGTCGACCGCCGCGAAATCCGCGGGGGAGGGGCGGCGGAAAGGTTTAAGTCCGGCGGTCCTGCCGAGCATGACGAATTCGCGTCCGCTCAAACCGCAATCCGCAGGGATGTCCTGCGGCGCGAAAACCGGGCGCGCGCCGGACGTCCGTGCGCACAGCGCGATCACCCGCAGAAGAGAGGTCTTCCCGGCGCCGTTGGGTCCTGCAAGGACGATACGCTCGCCCTGGCGCACCGCCAGCGAAACCCCGTCGAGGATTTTCGCCTTCCCCGCGAACGCCGTGTGGTTTTCAAGCGAAAACACGAAACCGCGATTCACTGCCGCGCCCTCCTTGCAAGAAGGAAAAGGAAAAACGGCCCGCCGGACAGCGCGCAAACGATTCCCGCGTTCGAACCTTCCGGCATGAAGCGCAGAAGCTGCTGGGCGGCGAAAAGGAAAAGCGCGCCTCCGGCCATCGACGCGGGAAGATAGACGCAATGCCTGCACCCGAAGATCCTGCGCGCCGCGTGCGGCGTTATCAGCCCCACGAATCCTATCGCACCGGCCAGCGAGACCGATGCGGCCGTCGCAAGCGACGCCGCGCCGAGCGACACGATGTACGTCTTTCGCACGTCGACCCCGAGCGATCGGGCGCAGACGTCGCCGAGCGCCAGCGAATCGAGATTCCTGTTTTGCGAATACAGCGCGATTGCCGATACGGCCAGCGCCACGCAGGCGAACGCGAAAGCATGCGGCGAAATGCGCGACAGATCCCCGAAGAGCCATTTCGAAACGGATTCGAACGTTCCCGCGGGCGCATGGGATATCACGACCATCTCCGCCGATCCTGCAATCGACCCCACGGCGAATCCCGCCAGCGAAACCGTTTCCGCCGGAAATCCGTACACGCCCTTCCCGCGCGATGCAAGCCACGCCACAAGGCACACGAGCGCGAGCGAAGCGCACGAGCCGCCGAAAGCGCACAGCGACACTGCGATCCCGCCGAACGCGCCGACCCCGGCGACTACGGCGAGCGAGGCGGCAAGCGCCGCCCCGCCGACCGTGCCCAGCAGATACGGTTCCGCAAGCGGATTGCGCAGCGTGGACTGGAGCGCCGCCCCGGCAAGACCCAGGGACGCGCCCACCACGAGCGGGGCCGCAAGGGATGTCGCTTCGAAGCCCATGTCAGAACGAATAGCCCGCCGTCAACATCCAGCAGCGCCCCGCGCCGGGATAGTATTGCGAACCGTATGTGGAATAGTCGCAATAGTTTTTGCCAAAGAGATTGTCCACGGAAAGGCCGATCTTGAACCCTTCGATTTCTTTGCAGAAGCCGGGCGTCCATTCGATTCCCGCGCGGAAAATGCCGAATCCCGGAGTCTTCGGCGAAACGTTGTCGTAGTCGGATATGCTGAACATGGCGCTCTGCCAGCGGTATCCGCCGGAAAGCCGCACTTCGCCGCACAGCCAGACGTGCCCGTCAAGAGCGACGGTTGATTCCGGAACGGCGGGAATCTTGTTGTCTTTGAACCTGCCGCCTGCGAACTCCGCATCCACGTATGAATACGAAAGCGCCACGCCTGCAACCTTTTTGCGTTCCCACGCGGCGCGGAGGTTGAACCCCTTGCGCACCGTATCGTCGGGGGAGTTCACGTTCGCCCAGGTGTACGGATTGTAGAAGATTTCGCGATCGAGCCGCGAAACGTACGCATTGCCTCCGGCGCTGAAGCCGTCGAGAAATTCAAAATCCCCGCCGGCGTCGGCAGTCCATCCCTTTTCGGGCGAAAGCATCCGCAGCGACGTTTCGTCGAGGAACGGATTGCGGTAGTGCCGTGAAAAGCGCACAAAAGCCTTCATTCCGTCCGCAGGCTTGAAAAGCATGGCGGCGTCGAACGCCGTCAGATCGTTCTTGGACGCTTTCGGAATCGCGGACGAGTTGCCGTTCCACGAACGTTCGCACCTGCCGCCGAGCCGCAGCGCAAGCCAGTCCGCCACCTCAAGCGTATCCTGCGCGAACACGCCGCCGGTCTGTCTGTCGAGACGGTATTTCCCTCCCGAGCCGTTCGCGTCGTTCCTGTCATAGCGGAATTCCGCGCCAAGCAGGAACTCGTTTCCGAGACCGGCGATTTCGGACGTGTTTATCCATTCGGGCGAGAACCTGTACGAATACATGTCGTAATCCACGTACCAGTAGCCGTAGGTCTTGCTTTTCATGCGGCGGCGCGAAACGGTCCCGGCGAGTTTGAACGTGTTGTCTTCGTCGAGCACAAGCGAATCCGCGACGTTCAGTCCGTAGCTGGTGCGGCGGTAGAAATTGCCGAGGTTCGACGACTGTCTGGGATCCTCGTGCCATTGCGCGCGCGAAAGCGCGTCCGGCAGTTCCCAGTCGGCGTCGGAATAGAACGCGGACAGTTTTAGCGAAGAGCCGCCGCTCCACGTCTTCTTTGCGCCGCCGCGCGCGTTCCAGATGTCGTATCCCGAACGCGTGCGCCATCCGTCCGAATGGTCCCAGCCCGCGGAACTCCAGTATTTCACCCTGTTTGTCGCATCGCCGCCCGAAGCGTAAACCGATCCGCCGAGAGTGTTCCAGCTGCCGCCGCGCACTTCGATTCCGCCGTGCGCGGCGTAATCTGCCGGTTCTGTGACGATATTGACCATCCCGGCGGAAGCGCCGTCGCCGTGAAGAACGCTCTGCGGCCCGGACAGGATTTCGATGCGCTCGATTCCCTGCAGGGATATCTGCGACAGATTGGGCGGGCTCATGTCGGGATTGTTCAAACGCTCGCCGTCGACAAGCACGAGCAGCCGCCCGAATCCGTTTTCTCCGTATCCGGCGGGGGAAATCTGGGCCATCGCGGGATTACCCGCCCCGAGGTGCGAAACGTGGAGCGAAGTTGTCTTCGCCATCAGCAGGTCCGCCACGCCGGAAGCGCCGGAATGCGCGATTTCCTCTCTTCCTATTGTGCGGACGCTCTGCGGCATTTCAGACGCCGCGGCATCCGTTCTGGACGCCTCCACCGTCACCGGGGGGAGGGTGTGGATTTCATTTGTCTGCGCCGCGTACGATGCGGCGGCGCACAATACGCCGGCCGCGCCGCAGAAAACCGCGGCGCGTTTCTTCGAGGGTGCGATGCCCATGTTTCGCCATTCCTTTCATGCGAAGGTTGACTTGAAGCGGCCGGCTCGTCTCCTGACTTGCGGTTTCAACCTCGCTCCCGCCTTCGCGCCCAGCCCGGGACGCTGGCTTGCAGGGAGTCTGTAGCCGTATACAGTTGCGCGACAGTGGCCGGTTCTCACAGCCTTCCGTTTGCGCGGCCGCGTTGACGGCGCAGAGTTTACCACACTCCCGCGTACCGCATTTCAAATCTCGCGCATTTAGGCTAAAAACATAGAAGCCCGGAACTCTGGATTTCTATGAGCCCTCAGGCATGAGACATGAAACGGGAGACGCGAGACGCGGAAAATTCTCCCGTCCGACGTCAAAATCTCCCGCGTCTCCCGTCTGACGTCTCACAGCCAACCCAAACACTCAAACACTCAAACACCCAAACACTCAAACCCTTCTCAATTCTGTCAATTTTGTAAATTCTGTCTAAAAACCAAACACCCAAAACTTTTCACTATTCACTATTACTTATTACCTAACCTTCTCTCCGGGCCGGTCACTCGCTGGGCGCGAGCCCGACCCTTATTCGAAAAAACTTATGCCGTCGCCGATTTCAGGCGAAGTGAACGTTGCCGTGCCTGAGGCTACATCAGCACTTGCGACACCTTCGTCCCAGCCGTTGCCGTTTTTCCTGTCGAGATATGCCGTAACCGCCACGCCCGAAAGACCTTCCGGGACATTCAAGTTTCTTGCCGTTATGCGAACCGTTCCGGCCGGCGGCTGATCCGCGGAAGCCTCGCACAAAACCACGCTCTGCGCGTCGTTCGGATTCAATCCCAGACAGTAGCTCTGCCAGACCGGAATGCCGTTCTCGCCGTCTGATGTCAACGCAGTTTCGATTTCCGATATGCTACCAACCGCAGTCTTGTCGTATATCCATTGAAACGGAACCGCCAGATCGCTTGCCGCACCATCTGCTATCCTGATGTAGAAATGCGACTTGCGCGTAAGGACAAGATCGCCGTTGGCGTCAAGAGAAAGATCTGCCCAGCCGGCCGAACTTGAGTCGAGCGTAAAATTCGAAATATCCGCGAAATGCGCGCCGGATGTGAGCATATACGACGTTTCGAACTGCAGCGCGACATCGGCCGAAACATTTACCGTCACCTTGCCGTTCACCGTTGGCGCCGATGCAAATGAAATGCAGGGGGCGGTTGCGTCCGTCGTAAAGCGGAGGGCAATCGCAGAACCGCCGGCGAGCGTCACCGCGCCGGAGATGGATGCGCCGTCGAGATATTCGAGCGTCGCGCCGGAGTCGATATTCACGGCGTTCGCAAGGGCGACGCCGTTCGATATGCAAAG
>CACYEO010000138.1 GCA_902773475.1 uncultured bacterium
CAGTTTTCATGTTCTATATAATACCATAGAATATGGCGCAAATCAAGGGGATTTTTGAAGTTTTTGCAGAAAAATGTCGTTACACCCCATCTTGCGGCGGGGCGCTTTTTCCTCTCCAACCGGCGGCGGTTTTGTGGTAGACTTGCGCGAAATGGAACACGCGGAAGTTTTCGAAGAAAGAGGCTTGACGCCGATAGAGATTGTCGGCGAGAACGAGCGTTTTGCGATATGGACGATGCGCCAGGACGCGGGCGGCTGCAAGGTGCTCGTGCATGTGCTGTCGCCTGCGTCCGTTCCTTTCGCGGACAAACTGTTCTTCGCTCCGGCGCGTGCCGCCGGACTGTGCGATTCGCCCGTGTTCTGCCCCGTGCTTTCGATAATAGACCATCCGCAGGTGAAAGCGGTCGTGGGCGAACTGCCCGAAAGCCAGACGTTCGACAGGCTTGTCGCCTCGCTCGGCCCGCTTTCCTTTCCGCAGACCGTGCGGGTCGCAACCGCGCTTGCCGAGGCCATGCGCGGCTTCTGGGATTCGTGCGGGATGGTCCACGGCGCGATTCTTCCGGAACTCGCTGTTCCCGACCCCGCCGCCGGCGTGAAACTCCTTTCGCCGTGCTTCGCGCACGAGCCGCAGGACGGCACTCCCGCGCAGGACATAGACGACTTCGGCGCGCTGCTGCAGTTTCTCGCGTCCGGCGCGCGGCGCGGACAGTCGCCGCGCGCGGAAATCGCGCCGGCGCTCGCCGACATCGTAAGACGCTGCGCCGCAGGCATGCCGGGCGCGTTCGCGACATGGGACGAAGTCGTCGAAGCGCTCCGTCCGCTTTCCGGCGGATCTTCCGCGCCTGCCGCGGGCCGCCCCGCCGCGGGCAGACCGGCCGCAAGCCGGCCGGGCGGCCAGGTGCCCGTGGATGCGGCTGCCGCCCAAAGCGCGAAGCGCGCGCGGGAGATCGAAATGGCGCGCCGCATAAAGGAGATAAAAAGCGGCGGCTCCGGGTGCGTATGGAAGGCGCTTGTGCTGCTTGCGGCGATTGCGGGGCTTGGACTTGTGGCATGTTTCAAAATAGGCCTGATCGGCGGCGGCGGAGAGGCCCCGGGGAAAAACCCCGCCGGGGCGGAACCGGCTTCCGCCGCGCGCGATTCCGGGCGGACGAAGAAAAAAACGGAGCGCGCCGCAGCCGGGAACGAAGCGAAGCAGACGCTCCGCGACAAATCCGCGAAGCCCCCGCCGCCGGTCCGCCGGCAGCCGGAACGCGGACGGCAGACTGCGGAAACGGCGCCGGCCGAAGCCGGAAAATCCGCGCCGGACGCGCCTGCGCGCAACGACGATCCTCTGGACGCCTACCTCAAAGCGAACCTTGGACGCACTGTTCCGTACCTGCACGGCGGAACGAAGCATGAAGTCGTGCTCTGGGCGTTCGATTCCGAAACGGTGACGATAGTCTCCGGCGACGGAGAAGCGCATTTTACGTTGCGGAGATCTTCCCTCTCCGCAGAACAGAAGGAACTCTGGAGATAATCCAAGGCGGCATGACGCCGCGACACGGAAGAAGAAAAGAAATGGAAATGCATCCCTACCGCACACACACCTGCAACCAGTTGCGCGCTTCGGACGCCGGCAAGACCGTCCGGCTCTCCGGCTGGATATTCCGCCTCCGCGACCACGGCGGCATCCTGTTTGTCGATCTCCGCGACCATTACGGCATAACGCAGGTCGTCGTCCATCCGTCGAGAAGCTTTTTCGGCATCGTCGAAAAGGCGCATCTCGAAAGCGTCGTGACCGTCACTGGCGAAGTCAAGCCCAGAACCCCCGATACGGTCAATCCGGAGCTTCCCACCGGCGAAATCGAAATCGAGGCGAATGAACTCGTGATGGAATCCGCATCGCAGACGACGCCGATCTACATTCCGGACGAAAAGGCCGACGAGTCGGAGGATATGCGCCTCCAGTACCGGTTCCTCGACCTCCGCCGCGAAAAGCTGCACAAGAACATCGTTCTCCGGAGCCAGGTGATCCGCTTCCTCCGCGAACAGATGTGGGAGAAGGGTTTCAACGAATTCCAGACGCCGATTCTCACGGCATCATCCCCGGAAGGCGCGCGCGACTACCTCGTGCCGAGCCGCATCCACCGCGGCCAGTTCTACGCCCTTCCCCAGGCGCCGCAGATGTTCAAGCAGCTTCTCATGGTGTCCGGCTTCGACAGATACTTCCAGATCGCGCCGTGCTTCCGCGACGAGGCCGCGCGCGCCGACCGCAGTCCCGGCGAGTTCTATCAGATGGACATCGAGATGAGCTACGCCAC
>CACYEO010000139.1 GCA_902773475.1 uncultured bacterium
CAAACACTCAAACCCTGTCTCAATTCTGTCAATTCTGTAAATTCTGTCTAAAAACCAAAAACCCAAACACTCAAACACTTCCATCCGAGCCTTTTTCGTTTACGTTCTTTCGGCTTGCGCCGGGCGGGGCGATTTGTTAGACTGACGGTTCTCACCACAACGGTAAGGACAAACTAACCATGGTAAAAATAAGAATGCGCCGCACCGGATGCCGGAATCACGCGGCATACCGCATCGTGGCGGCGGACGAGCGTTCTCCGCGCGACGGCAAGTTCCTTGAGATTCTCGGCTGGTACGACACGGCCATCAAGGACGACAACAACTTCAAGGTCGATCTTGAAGGCGTGGACCGCTGGCTCTCCAAGGGCGCCAAGATGAGCACCACGGTCGCGAGCCTCGTGCGCCGTGCCCGCAACCCCGAGTTGAAACCCCACCACGCCCGCAAGGCGAAGAAGGCCGAAGAGGCCAAGTAAGGCGGTCTGTCTTGTCCGAACCGCTGCAAATCGACTTCATAACCGCATTCCCCGGAATGTTCGAGGGCTTTCTTTCCGAAAGCATCCCCGCACGCGCCGCGGCTGCGGGTCTTGTGCGCATGCGCACGATCGACTTGCGCGATTTTTCGTCCGACAGGCGCCGCACGGTGGACGACCGCCCCTACGGCGGCGGTCCCGGCATGTTGATGAAACCCGAACCCTGGTACCAGGCTGTCGAAGCCGTACGCACCCCCGGAGCGAGGATAATACTCACATCCCCTTCCGGAAGGAGGTACGCGCAGCGCGACGCGGGCCTTTTCGCTTCCGCCACGCATCTTGTGATGCTTTGCGGACGCTACGAAGGCTTTGACGAACGCATCAAGCGCCTGGCGACAGACGAAATCTCGATCGGGGATTTCGTCCTTTCGGGCGGCGAGATACCCGCCGCCGCGATTGCGGATTCGGTGATCAGGCTTCTCCCCGGCGCGATAGGCGGCGGCAGGGAGGCGACGGAGTCCGAGTCGTTCGGATCGTCCGGCATGCTGGAGTCCCCGCAATACACGCGGCCGCCGGAGTTCCGGGGCATGAAGGTTCCGGAGACGCTCGTTTCCGGCAACCATGCCGAAACGGCGGACTGGCGCAAGCGCCAGGCCGTGGATCTCACGGCGCGGCGGCGTCCCGAGCTTCTTGCCCAGGGCGGAACGTTCGCGGCAGGATACGATGACTTGACAAGAGAAAGCAGGTGAATGAAATGGCTATCAAACTGATTGAAAAAATCAACGCGGAGACTGCGGCCGCAAACGCCGGCAAGAAGTTTCCCGAAGTCCATGCGGGCGACACCGTGGTGGTGTCCATCCGCATCAAGGAAGGCGAAAAGACGCGCGTCCAGGATTTTGAAGGCAAGGTTCTCGCGGTCGACAACGGCCAGAAGAACGCCTCCGGCACTTTCACGGTCCGCCGCGAATCCTACGGCGTCGCGATCGAGAAGATGTTCCCCTTCTCCTCGCCCGCGATCGAGAAGATCGCCGTGAAGAAGCACGCGCCTTCGCGTCGCGCCAAACTCTACACCGAGCGCACGTTCTGCAGCCACAAGGCGGTGCGCAAGCTGGTGAAGAAGTAAGCGTCCGGCCCGCGGCGTCCGGCGCGGCGCGGTCGATGCGCGTCCGCCGGCGCCCCGTTCCGGGAAACGCCGCGCCCGGCCTGTACATGTTGCGCGGCGCCGCGGCTTTTGCGCAACCGCATGCCGCTTTCCGTCTCCGGGCGCGCCCGGAGGCTCTTCGCGCGCCGTTGCTTTCGCGCGCGCCGTGATTTGTTTTTCAGAATTCCAAGGAGACTGTCGACATGCAGAACGCGCCTTCCGAACGCAAGACATGGCTTGAACGGGTAGCGGCGAAAGTGCCGGATCCCGTGGTTTTGTTTATTTCTTTTTTTGCGATACTGTTCGCCGCGACCTGCTTTGTCGGCGGCAAGACTTTCGCCGTGAAAGGCGCCATGCGGAACGATCCGGCGGAAATAGAGAAGAAATTCTCCGCCGCGGGCGTGGCGAAATCGCAGCTTGAAACGTATTTCGGCGCGCCGCTCGAGACTGTCGCGGCGGACAAGCGCCTCTTCGCGCAGCTCGCCCCGATATACACTTCGATTTCCAAAAAAGAAAAAACCAAAGAGGACTGGTTCGGCGCAAAGGGCGAAAAACGCGCCCCCGCGCCGTCAGGCCCGGCCCCGGAAGCGGCAAAGACTCCGGACGGCAGGCCCGCCCCGGAATTCATCCAGATCGAGACGGCCCGCACGATAAAGAACATGTCGGACCGCACGAACGTGCAGTGGCTGTTCGACAACGCCATAGTCGGCAACTGGCTTGCATACGCCAAGGGCGTCATAGGCATGATTCTCATAGCCATGTTCGGCATCGGCCTGACGGAGTCGAGCGGGCTGTTCTCCGTGCTGATGCGCCTTGCCGGGCGCCATATAAACGGGAAGCTTCTTCCGTACGTGATAGTTTTCGCGGGCGTCATATCGAACATCGCCTCCGACGCCGGATATATCGTTCTCATCCCGCTCGCCGGCGCGCTATACTGCGCGATCGGGCGCAATCCGCTGATCGGCATAGCCGCCGCCTTTGCAGGCGTCAGTGCGGGTTTCGGCGCAAACTTCGTGCCCGCCACGGTCACGGACATGCTTGTGGGCGTTCCGGCGGAGGAATTCGCCGTGTCGCAGGGCGTGCCGTGGATTTCCCGCATGGGCGAGCCGCTCCAGGCCGCCACGATGGACTATTTCTACACCGCGACTCTCGTGGTGGTGTTCACGCTTCTGGGCGGATCCATCACGAACCGCATCATCGCGCCGAAGCTTTCGCGCCTTTCGTGGACCGTACCCGAAGACATGAAGGCCGACGCCTACAAGATCGACCCCAAGGAAGTCAAGGATCTGCGCTGGGCGCTTCTGGGGCTTCTCGCGGCGCTCGGCATCGCGGCCTTCTTCGGCTGGGGTCCGCTGGAAGGCCACTTCGCCCACAACGTGATCCTGTTCGTCGGACTGGGGTTCTTCATGACGGGCCTCTTCTACGGCATCGCGCAGGGCAAGTTCCGCAAGGTCGAGGACATAATCGGCGCCATGACGAAGCAGGTGAAGGAAATGGCCTACATGATGGTGCTGACCTTCTTCTGCTACAACTTCCTTGCGATGCTCACCTATTCGGAGGTAGGCGCGTATATAACGTTCTCCGGCGCAAGGGCGCTCCTCGCGATGCACCTCGAATCGTCGCCCGTGCTGATACTTCTCGGCTTCATACTGTTCTCGTCGCTCGTGAACATCTGCATCGCCGGCCTTTCGAGCAAGTGGCTCCTCCTCGGGCCGATTTTCATCCCGATGCTCTACCAGGTCAATAACGGCCTCACCCCGGAAGTCGTCGCGGCGGCCTACCGCACCGCCGACCCTTGCACGAACGTCATCACCCCTGCCATGACTTACGCCGGCGTCATTTTGATTTTCTGCCGCCGCTACAGGAAAGAGTTTACAATCGGCGATCTCGGCCTGATGATGTTCCCGTACGCGGGGATATTCCTTCTCGTCACTACATGTCTGTTCCTGGCCTGGTTCAAGCTCGGAATCCCGTTCGGGTTCTGAGGACGGCCGCGCCGGACGCAAAACCGCAGCATAGCGCTGCAAAAGGAGAAAGCAAGATGCATAAACAGGTTTCCACCGCGAAGGCCCCCTCGGCGCTCGGCCCGTATTCCCAGGGCATAGACACGGGACGCGCGCTTTTCATGTCCGGACAGATTCCGATCGACCCCGCTTCCGGCGAGATAAGGGAAGCCGGCATCGAAGGCCAGACGCGCCAGGCGATATCCAATCTCTCCGCAGTGCTTGCCGAGGCGGGACTTTCGCTTTCGGACGTCGTCAAGACTACGGTGTTCATGACGGATCTCGGCGAGTTCGGCGCCATGAACGCCGTCTATGCGGAACTTTTCGGCGAATCCAAGCCCGCGCGCTCCACGGTGCAGGTCGCAAAGCTCCCCAAAGGCGCGAAGGTCGAAATCGAAGCGATTGCCGTGCGGCCCGGCGTTTGATGGATTGCGGCGGGATGCGGGGAGTCGAGACGCCCCGCATCCGGACATCCCGGCGGGAGGCGCGGAAAGGAGGCGGAAATGTCGATATACGTCGATCACGGCGCGAGAAAACACGAAATAATCGTGCGGTCGATAAAACTGTTCGCGAAAGTCGGCTACAAGGACGTCACGTTCCAGAAGCTTTCCGACTTCTGCGGGCTTGCGCGCACCGCGCTGTACCGGTATTTCCGCAACAAGCGCCAGATATTCGACGCCGCCATACAGGAGGCCACGTCGGCCATAAACCGCAAGTACCGGGAAATCACCAAGTCCGGGCAAAGCCCGGACGCGCAGGTCAGGGCGATCTGCAACACCGTCATCGACATGCTTTTCGCCAACCGCGAATTTCTCGGCGTGATAATCGATTTCGTCCTTTCCGCGCACCGCGCCGGCCATGATCTTTCGCGCCGCATACGCCACCACACCGCGCCGCTGCCGCGCCTTCTGCACTATCTGATAACGCGCGCGGTCCGCAGCGGCGTGTACGCGCCGTCCGTGCGCCCCAAAATCGTCACCCGCATCCTTTATTCGCATTTCGAGTCCACCGTTCTGCGCCTGGCGATAACGAACAATGCGGAAATTTCGGACATCCGGCTCGACATGGACGTGTATCTTTCATCGCTGTTGAACAGGTCGGCGGAAAAATGACTCCGCCCGCGGAATCGTGCGCGCCGGACGCCGCGCGTCCCGCCCCCTCCCCTTCGCCGGCGTGGGGCGTGCCTGTCGACGGGTGGAAACCGCTTCTCGCATCGCGGGGGCTTCCCGCGTGGCGCGCCGACCAGATACTGCATGCGCTCTACCGCGATTTCGTGACGTCGTGGGACGCCGTCACCACGCTCCCGAAAGAATTGCGGAGCGAGCTCGCCCGCGAATTTCCGCTGAAGCCGTGCGCGGAACTCGACCGGACTGAATCGGCGGACGGCACGGTCAAGCTTCTCCTCGGCCTCGACGACGGCAACAGCGTGGAAACCGTCCTGATTCCGGCGGCGGGCAGATTCACGCAGTGCATTTCCACCCAAGTCGGCTGCGCCATGGGATGCGTGTTCTGCGCTTCCGGATCGCAAGGGCTCGTCCGGTCGCTCCGGGCGGACGAGATAATCGCCGAGACGATGGCCGCGCGGGCGTACGGAACCGTCACGAATGTCGTCGTGATGGGCATGGGCGAGCCGTTTGCGAATTACGACGAAACCATGCGCGCGCTCAAGATACTCAACGCCGGCAAGGGCCCAAACCTCGGCGCGCGCCATATCACGCTTTCCACGTGCGGCGTGGTTCCGGGATTCGCCAGACTCGCCGCCGAAGGCATACAGTTCGAGCTTTCCGTGTCGCTGCACGCGCCGGACGACGAAACGCGCTCGGCTTTGATGCCCGTGAACAGGCGCTGGCCCATTGCGGAACTGCTCGCCGCCTGCCGCGACTACACCGCCCGCACGAAACGGATAATCACTTTCGAGTACACCGTAGTGAAAGGCGTGAACGATTCTCCCGAATGCGCGCGCCGTCTTGCCGCGCTTTTGAAAACGCTGCCGTGCAAGGTGAATCTGATTCCGCTCTCCCCGGTCGGGCACAGGCCGGATTTCGAAACGCCGCCCGAATCCACGATGATGATGTTTCTTGATGTCTTGATGAAGGCCCGCATACAGACCATGCTGCGCCGTTCGCGCGGCAAGGATGCGTCCGCCGCCTGCGGACAGCTGCGCCTCCGCAACTTGATACGGAGCGGGGATGACGGGAAAACGGCGCCCCTGGCAGAATGCCTTCCATGAATCCGCCGCTTCCGTCCCCCGTCCGCTGGTGCTGGACGCGAACCGGGAATATTGGGTGGAGGGGCCAGGTGTGCTCGATGCCGCCGTGGCAGGTCCCACAGGTG
>CACYEO010000140.1 GCA_902773475.1 uncultured bacterium
AAATAGATCTCACCGGCATGGGGAACTGGGCGCGGCTCAAGACGTACAAGGTCAAGAAAGGCGAGACCGCAACGGACGATCTTTCGCACGTTCGCGCATATTGGGTGCGTGCAACGGCCGGGCGCGACTGCACGGCGACCGTGCATTTCGACTACCGCTGACGTTCCCTTGCCAATCCGGGGGATGCGGCATCTTGCAGCGGTGTTGCAATTCCGTATGGCGCGTCGGGGGGAATTAGGGTATAATTAGCGCAATGCAAAGCACCGCTCCATACGCAGTAGTAAAAACCATACTCCGCTCGACCGGATTGTTCTCGGACGAAGCGGCCGAACGCATAATACAAGGCCGTGCCGGGAATCCCGGCATGACGCTCGCCGAAGCCGCAGTGCGTTTCGGCGGCGGCGTGCGCGAGGATGAATTCCTGCGCAAGGCCGGCGCGTTTCTCGGCCTCGAATACGTGGAGCTTTCGTCTGCGCGCCCCTCCCCCGAAGCGCTCGCAAGACTCCCTGCGTCCACCGTGTACCAGTGCAACGCGCTTCCTTTGAAAATAGAAGGCGGCGTTCTCACCGTCGCGTCGTCCGATCCGTTTTCATCCGCCGCCGAGGACGCCCTGCGCCTCGCCGCAGGATGCCCTGTGCGCATAGCGCTTGCCACCCGCGAGGAAATCGACAAAGCGCTGAAGAAGCATTACGGCGTCGGCGCCGCCGTGGTCGAAAAGATGATCGAAGACGGCAGGTATGCCGTGGACGACGACCTGTCTTCGATTTCAAAAATCGACGTGGGCGAGATGGGCGAAGAGGCGTCCATCGTCAAATTCGTAAACCAGATCATCGCCGAAGCCGACCGCCAGGGCGCCACCGATATACACGTGGAGCCTATGGAGACGGAACTGCGCATACGCTACCGCATCGACGGAATGCTGCACAAGGTTGACGTGCCCCCGCAGTTGAACAGGCTCAAATCCGCCATAATCTCGCGCATAAAGGTCATGGCGAACCTGGATATCGCGGAAAAACGCCTGCCGATGGACGGACGCATCGGCATACGCATCGGCGGCGAAGACATAGACATCCGCGTTTCCACGATGCCGACCGCCTGGGGCGAGTCCATATCGCTGCGTCTTCTCGCGAAAGCCGGAAATTTCGTGAAGATGTGCGACCTTGGATTCAACGAACGCGATTTCGCGGTAGTCGACAAGATCATCCGCCGCCCGAACGGCATATTCCTCGTCACGGGGCCTACAGGTTCCGGAAAATCCACGTCTCTGTATTCGTTCCTGCACGAAGTCAATACGATGGACGTGCGCATCCTCACCGCCGAGGACCCCATCGAATACCAGATGGAGGGGATCAACCAGGTGCAGATGAACGCCGACATAGGCATGACGTTCGCGCGCGCGCTGCGCGCGTTCCTGCGCCAAGACCCCGATAAGATAATGGTGGGCGAAATACGCGACCGCGAAACCGCGGAAATCGCGATCAACGCATCGCTCACCGGCCACATGGTGTTTTCCACGCTTCACACGAACGATGCCGCAGGCGCGTTTCCGCGTCTTACGGATATGGGCGTGGAGCCGTTCCTTATCGCTTCGGCCGTCGCGGGCGTCATGGGACAGCGCCTTGCGCGCCGTCTTTGCCCCAAATGCCGCAAGGAAGTTCCGCTCGACCGGAAATACTACACCCTTTCCTATCCGCCCGCGCGCGAAACCGTTTTCGAGCCGGACGGATGCGAAGCCTGCTCGCGCACCGGCTACAAAGGCCGCCGCGCGCTTTTCGAGGTTCTTGAAGTGGACGAAGACGTGGAATCCGCGATCGTCCGCCGCGAGAACGCCACGCAGATACGCCAGCTGGCGCTCGGCAAGGGCATGAAAACCCTGCGCGAGGACGGATGGGACAAGATTTTCAAGGGCGTGACTTCCGTGAAGGAAGTCATGCGCGTGACCGAAGACGAGTGACGCGCCGTGGGAAGGTTCATCGTCAAAGGGGGCATTCCGCTTCGCGGAGTCCACCGGTCGCCCGGAAACAAGAACGCCGCGCTTCCGATGATTGCCGCGGCGATGCTCTCGGAAGAGCCTGTAACGCTTGAAGACCTGCCGGACATTTCCGACGTTTCCGTGATGCTTGAAATGGCCGTGCGTCTCGGCGCGTCCGTCGAACGCGACCGCGCATCGCGCAGCGCGGTGATATGCGCGCGGAACATCCGCCGCGTTTCCCTCCCGGCCGACCTTGCGCGAAAGATAAGGACTTCCGCGCTTTTCGCCGCGCCGCTGCTTGCGCGCTGCGGCGCGGTGTCGATGCCGCATCCCGGCGGCGACGGCATAGGCCGCCGCCGGCTCGACGCGCATTTCCGCGGGTTCGCCGCGATGGGCGCGAAACTCGTCTCCGCAGGGGCGACGTACAGATTGAAGACCGGCGGTCTGCGTGGAGCGGACATCACGCTCGCCGAGCCATCCGTCACAGGCACTGAAAATCTTCTCACGGCCGCCGCCGCCACGCCGGGCCGCACCGTGATATACAACGCCGCGTGCGAGCCTCACGTGCAGAATCTCTGCGAAATGCTGACCGCGATGGGTGCGCACATCGAAGGCGCCGGGACGAACCGGATAACGGTCGAAGGCGCGGAACGGCTCCGCGGCTGCACCGCGCGTGTGCGCCCAGACGCCGTGGAGTCCGCCTCGTACATCGCCGCCGCGCTCGCCACCGGCGGAGAAATCACGCTGGAGAATGTCGATACGCCGTCCTTCGCGATTCTCGAGAACGCATTCCGCAAATTCGGGGTGCGCTGGCAGATCGACGAAGACGCGCACACTCTCCATCTGCCCAGGCAGAAGCTCCGCACCAAATACGAATTCGGCGATGCGATACCGTGCGTCTCCGACGGGCCGTGGCCGATGTTCCCTTCGGATCTCGTATCCGTGCTGATCGTTCTCGCCACGCAGACGCGCGGCACATGCCTGTTTTTCGAGAAGATGTTCGAGTCCCGGATGTATTTCGTGGACCATCTTGCCGGGATGGGGGCGAAAATCGTCCCGTGCGATCCGCACCGCGTGGTCGTGACGGGTCCGACCGCGCTGCAAGGCGCAACGGTCGCGTCTCCCGACATCCGCGCCGGCATGGCGCTTATAATAGCCGCGCTGTGCGCGCGCGGCCGCACCGAGATATGCAATGCGGAATCCATAGACCGCGGCTACGAGGATGTCGCCGCCAATCTCGCCGCTCTCGGCGCCGACATCTCGCGTGTCGGCTGAACCGGCTTGACACGCCGGAGGAAAAGTATAAACTATACACCCCGTTTTGCGGGACAAGGGTGCAACCGCACCTCCCGCAGACATCGAGGAGACAGAAATGAAGATCAAGAGCAAGAAGACGACAGTCGAAACCGTGGTTGCGAAGAAGACCGCGAAGAAAGCAACGGCGAAGCCGGCGCAGGGCGAAAAGAAGGTTGTGTTTACCGTCCGCGCGGAAAAAGGCAAGGCCGTGTATCTCGCCGGAACGTTCAACCAGTGGAATGCGACCGGCAAGAAGATGGCCGACAAAAAGGGCGACGGCGTTTATTCCGCTTCGCTCAAGCTTGCGCCCGGCCGCTACGAATACAAGTTCGTGATAGACGGCATCTGGTGCGCGGATCCCGAATGCGCCGACTGGGTGCAGAACGACCAGGGTACGACCAACAGCGTCATCACCGTGGCGTGAGAACGCACGGCAATCCGCCGGTTCTCGCGGTCACGCCCGGCGATCCCGCCGGGATCGGCCCTGAACTGGCGCTGCGCGCGCTTGCGCGCATACCGCCCGCAACTGCAAGGTTGCGGGTTTACGCTTCCCGCGGACTGCTGCGGAGGACGGCCGAGACGTCCGGAATCGAATTTCCGGACGTCCCATTTTGCAATGAGCCGGACGATCCGTCGGTAGCCGGATCCCATGCGGTCGTGGACATCCCGTTCAATGCGGAACGGGCTTTCCGTTTCGGCGCCGTGGATGCGGCATGCGGCGCGTATGCCGTTGAATGCATAGAAGCCGCGGCCGCCGCAGTCGCGTCCGGCCGCGCGGACGCCGTCGTGACGATGCCGATTTCGAAAGAGTCGGCACGGCTCGCCGGATGCCGGTTCCCGGGGCATACTGAAATGCTTGCCGCGATTGCCGGCGTCTCCGTCCCCCCGGTAATGGCGTTCTATTCGTCATCCGTCGCCGCCGGAGGTCCCGGCGGGGGGCTGTTTGTAGCGTTGGCTACGATTCACGAACCATTGTCGAGAGTCCCTTCGCTCGTCACTCCGGAAACAGTCCTCCATGCCGTGCGGACTGCCGGAGAGTCGTTCAGGCGCATGACCGGCGCGGAACCGAAGATAGGGGTTCTCGGGCTGAACCCCCATTCGGGCGAAAACGGCCTTATTGGCACGGACGAGAAGACTTCGATAATCCCCGCCATAGAGGCCGCGCGCAAACTCGGGTTCGATGCGGCGGGACCGCTCGTGCCGGACGCCGCGTTTTCGTTTCTCGGGAAAAGCATTCTTTCCGGCGGCGCGGACGCGCCGCCGTTCGACGTATACGTCGCAATGTATCACGACCAGGCCCTGTGCCCGTTCAAGGCCGTAGCTTTCGACAGCGGGGTGAACGTCACGCTCGGCCTTCCGTTCGTGCGCACTTCCCCGGATCATGGAACCGCGTTCCAGATAGCGGGACGCGGAATCGCGTCCACGGGTTCGGCGGAGGCCGCAATCCTTCTCGCCGCACGGATGGCTCGGAGAAATCCGCAGCCGCGCTGAGACGGTCCGCAGGCGGTCTTAAAGCGTCACGTCGAGTCCGTCGTATGCGAGGCGGATGTGCTGCGGGAGCCGCTCTTCCGTTGCGGCGTGCGGCAGCGAATGCGACATGTGCACGAAAAAAGTCCTGCGCGCGCCTATCGCCGCCGCGTATTCCACGGATTTTTCCAGCGACAGGTGCGTGGGGTGCGGCCTGTCCCGCAGGCAGTTGAGTGAAAGCATGTCCACGCCTTTCAGCAGCGCGAGCGATTCCTGCGGAATTTCGCGGCAGTCGGGAATGTGCGCTGCGCGGACGCCGCCGTATTCGAAAATCCATCCGCACGTGTCGGCAGGCGGATGGATGACCGGAACCGGAACGATGCGCATCCCGCCGACGAAGAACGGTTCCGTCGCCGGAATGAACCTGATCATCGGTCTGAAAAGCCCCTGTCCGTTCGCTTCTTCGGAAATGTACGGGAATACCGCTTTCAGCGAACGGAGCGCGCCGGGCAGTCCGTAGCACGGGATGACCGCTCCGCCGGCGAGCGTGTTGAAACGGCGGACGTCGTCGAATCCGGCCACGTGGTCCATGTGGCAGTGCGTTATCAGGAATGCATCCGCCCGCTTTATCCCGGCTTTGATTGCGAGAAGACGGAATTCCGGCGGAGTGTCGGATATCACGCGCGTTCCGTCGCCGGCCTCTACGCAGACGCATGTGCGGCAGCGCATGTCGCGGGGGTCTTTCGACGTGCAGACCGGGCAGTCGCATCCTATCATTGGAGTGCCGGTGGACGTTCCGGTGCCTAGAAATCGAAAAAGGAGGTTCACAGCCTTCTCAAAACGCCGCCCCCCGCAGGGAGTGCTTTACGCCGTTTTCGGCGTGATAGTTCGATGTTTCGGAAATTATCGCGCCTTCGGGACCGGCTATGAAGAAGTAGCGTGTTTCGTCCGCCGGCAGTTTGTGTGCGCAACCGTCGGCCTGCCACATTTCCACGTGCGCGGGCGGCGGAAGCGTGCATGTGCGCGGGGAAGTCTGCAGCGCGATTGCGTCTTTCAGGCCGGGAAATTCGTCGATATTGGGCTTCCCGGCGGAAAATACCGCGTACACGACGCCGCGGCGGACGAGCCACGTCGAGGTTTTGCAGGGGACGTCCTTTGCGTATTTGCGTCCGGATGCGGAATCCGTCGCGGTTGCGACGGTTTTTTCGATTCGCAGTTCCGGCGTTCCCTGGCAGGGGAGAAGGAAAATGTCGCAGGCGGAATATTCTTCGCGGATTTCGTTCGCCCAGCGCCATATTCCCGCGCCTGTCCGTGCGAAACGTCCCAGCCTGAAATCCGTGCATTGCAGACTGCAAGGCGCGCCGTTGGACGGAATGGCGTATGAAAACCGCGCTGCCATTTCGCGGTATGCGGATGCGGCGGCGTCCGGGCGGAATTTTCCGCCGGCGCCGCCTGACTGGGCGGCGCCGGTTCCGGCGGTTTCGTAAAACAAGGCGTTGTCAGGCGGCAGAACCGGCTCCTCCCCCCAGGAGAACCAGCCGGAAAGCCGGCATCCATGGAGGGCGGCGGCAACCGCCGCAAAAACGGCGGCGCGGAAAGCGCCGCCGGCTATCGCCCGTTTGCGAAGCATTTACGAGAGCTTCACCTTCGAGGCGAGTTTCAGCAGGGCGACGGTGCCCGCGACGGAAGTCGCAAGAAGCGCAATGCCTTTCCACATGGCGCCGTCGACTCCGCCGATTCCGTAGAGCAGGTAGCCCACGCCGAACAGGCAGCTCCAGATGGCGAGGCAGCCTACGATCATGCAGAGAATGCCGGTCGGAACGTCCCAGCCCGTCTTCTGCTCCTGCGCGGCGGGCATTTTCGAAACGACCGCCTTCCATCCGGGGCCGCCCGCGCGGATCTTGCCGCAGAAATCCTCCAGCACTTCGCGTTTTTCGGGCTTCGTGCAGAATGTCACGATCAGCCAGCCGACGGTGGTAATGCCGACGCCAATCAGAAGCTTCCACGCGGAAAGATCGAAAATCTCCGCGCGCCAGCCGGATTCAAGCCAGCCCGTGAGACCGCATTCCGGCGCGCCCCACTGGAAGAAGCAGGCGACGGCGAAGGAAAAGACCATCGCGGAGATTTCGCTCCAGGCGTTGATACGCCACCAGAACCAGCGCAGGATGTAGAGAAGACCCGTGCCGGCGCCGATCTGCAGCATCAGATCGAACCCGCCCTTTGCGTTTTCGAGAATCAGCGCCATGCCGAACGTGGCGGCCATCAGAAGCACCATGCAGATGCGGCCGGCCATCACCTGCTTTTTGGGCGAGGCGTTCTTGTCCACGAAGCGCACATAGAAGTCCTGCACCAGGTAGGAGCTGCCCCAGTTGACCTGCGTCGCGATTGTGGACATGTACGCCGCAACGAGCGAAGCAATCACTACGCCGAGCCATCCTGCGGGCAGTTTGGCGATCATCGCCGGATATGCCATGTCCTCTTTTATGTAGTTTGCGGCTTCCGGAGGAAGAGACGCTTTGAGCGACGAAATGTCCGGCAGAACTATTATCGAGGCGAGGGCCACGAGGAGCCACGGCCAAGAACGGAGGGCGTAGTGCAGGAAGTTGAAGAGAAGAGTCGCGCCGACCGCATTCTTTTCGTCCTTAGCCGAAAGCATGCGCTGCGCGATGTATCCGCCTCCGCCCGGTTCCGCGCCCGGATACCACGTTGCCCACCACTGCACTGCTATAGGCAGTATGAAGATCGTCATCATCGTGGAAAGTCCGCCGGCGGTCGAAGGCGTGGGGATGAAAGCCATTTTCGCCTTCACGGCTTCGTTGGAGAAAAGCTGTGCGAGCGTCCCCCCGGTTCCGCCTTCTCCAATCATGTCGACAGCGAAATACGCTGCCGCTACGGCGCCGACCATCGCGACCGTGTACTGGTAGAAGTCGGCCCAGATGGAGCCGGTCAGCCCGCCGAGCGTCGCATAGATGCAGACCGCCGCGAGGGCGATTCCCAGTGTTGCGACCGGAGAAAGTCCGAAAACGACCGCGCCGATCTTGATTGCGGCCAGCGATACCGTGCCGGTGATGATCACATTGAAGAAAAGTCCGAGGTAGACGGCGCGGAAACCGCGCAGAAACGAGGCGGGCTTGCCCGAATAGCGGATTTCGTAGAAGCCCAGGTCGGTGTTGAGCGCGCTGCGCCGCCAGAGTTTCGCGTACACGAACACCGTAAGCATTCCGGTGAGGAGGAACGCCCACCACGCCCAGTTGCCGGCAACGCCCTTCTGACGCACGATGTCTGTGACGAGGTTGGGCGTGTCGCAGGAGAACGTGCACGCGACCATCGAAACGCCGAGCAGCCACCAGGGCATCGATCTTCCGGACAGGAAGAAGTCGGCGGCGGATTTCGAGGCGCGTTTCGCGGCCCATACGCCTATGCCTATGACAGACAGCAGAAAGAGACCTATGATCCACAGGTCTACGGGTTTCAGAAGGTCGGCGAACGCTACTGGAAGTGTCATTTTTCTCTCCGAGGTTTCGGGGTTTGACGGATGCGTGAAGTCTATCAAAAGCCGCCGCCGTTTTCAACGCGCGCCAGCCAAATTCGCATCATGCAAAAGTGTTCGGAAAATTCCGGATTCAAGGTCTGACCTTAATTTCATGATTTTCTGAACACTTTTGGGCTTGAATCCCGCAGGTGCGCACCGTGTGGTATACTGAAACCGCCTTTGTAAGATAGGAGGAGTCATGAAATCCATATTTGCAGCATTTGCCGCGCTGGCCGCCGTTGCGTGCCATGCCGCAGCGGAGACCGCCGCGTACGACGTGATAGTGGCCGGCGGCGGCCCGGCCGGAATCGGCGCGGGGTATATGGCCGCAAAGCGCGGCGCGAAGACGCTCGTCCTGGAAAAGAGCGGGCGTCTCGGCGGCATGGGCGTCTCGGCGCTTGTGAGTCCGTTCTCCGTCGCCACGGCAAGCCCCGTCGTCAACCATATCGCAGGCAGAATCGGCTTCTCCCATTCCGTCGATTTCCACATGGCCGACGTCAGAGCGTTCGACCTTCTCAAGGAAACCGGCGCGGATGTAATGCTTCACGCGGATGTCATCGGGCCGGTAATGGACGGCAACCGCGTGACCGGGCTTAAAGTGAACTGCGCGGAAGGAGTGCGCGAGTTCAAGGCCAAGGTTGTAATCGACGCGACAGGCAACGGTGCCGTCGCGGCGGCGGCGGGCGTTCCGTACGATGAAGGGCGCGCCGGCGACGGCCTCGTCCAGCCCATGAGCATAATGTTCACCGTGGGAGGTTTCGACCCCAAGAGGCGTTTCCTCTGCTACTCCGAGGAGGACGCCCGCTCCAAGAGGTGCATTGTCGCGGGGAGGACGTGGGAGAACATCGTCCAGGAAGAAATAGCGGCGGGCCGTCTTCCGCCGGAAGTCGGCGTGATACGTCTCTATCCCGGGAAGACGAAGGATCTTGCCGTCGTGAACGCGACGCAGGTGAACGGGCTTTTCGGCTCGCGTTCCGCAGACCTGACGAAGGCGGAAATCGCAACGCGCAAGCAGGCGGCGCAGATTGTCGAAGTAATGCGCCGCCATCTGCCCGGCTACAAGAACGTCCGCATATCCGACATGCCCGCCGTCGTCGGCGTGCGCGAAACGCGACGTTTCGAGGGCGTCGACAGGCTGACGACGGAAGACGTCCTTTCCGGCCGCCGCCGCGAAGACGCCGTCGCACGCAAATGTTCGTTTGTAATGGATATACACAATCCCGCAGGCGCGGGACAGGCGCACGGCCATGAAAAGGCCGTGACGGGCGGCGCCCGGAGGGTGAAGCCTTACGATATTCCGTACGGCGCGCTCGTGCCGAAGAAAATCGACGGGCTCCTTTTTTGCGGCCGTTGCATTTCCGCGACCCACGAAGCCCTCGCGAGCTGCCGCGTGATGGGCAACGCCATGGCGACCGGCGTCGGCGCGGGCGCGGCCGCGGCGGAAGCCGTGAAGAAGGGCATCGACGTCCGCGCGGTGGATGCGAAGAGCCTCCACCTGTTCGACTGAGCGGCGCCGCCGGCGATTCCCCTCCCCCGGCGGCGGGCGGCGGCTATTTCCCGTCGCCGCCGACGCGGAGGATTTTCACGCCCAGGCCGGGCGCATCCACGAATATCGCGTATTCCGAAGGCCTGGAATCGGAGTCGGTCGAGACGGACGCATAATCGAACGCGCCGCGCAGATCGGTGTATCCGTCTTTGTGGAACTTCGTTTCGCCAGTCCCGCCGCAGCGCGCGTAGACTTTCACGTATGCTCCCGGAACGGGGCGCGCCTTGGCGTCTCTCGCGCGGATCTGCCTGTATTCGCGGACAAGCTGCACATCCACGGATCCGGGAGTTATTTCAAGCCGTTCTTCCGCCCTGCCGTCCGCGCCGGACGCCACAAGCACAAGGTTTGTCTTGCGCAGTTCCCTCGGCAGCGAAACCTTCTTTTCGCCGTCCTCCGGGATTTCCACGTCCGCCGTCCATTTCGGCTTCATGCCGGTCACGCCGCCGGACGCCGACGAGCCTCCGAACGGGTTCTTCGAAAAGCCTATTTCGACATCCACCGGATACGCCTTGAGCGTGCAGAATGAAAGATTCCCCGCAGTCACGACGACTCCTTCAACCGCGCCGCCGGACGCGAGCGGTTTCAACGCGATCGACGGCGCCGCCGCGGCATCGCCGTCCTTCGCGGCGGATTCCCTGCCGGCTATTTCGTCCGCCTGCGCGACGATTTTCGCAAAGCGCCCGCGCCAGACGGCCTGCGGCGCGTCCATCCATTTTTCCGCAAGCTTGCGCGCCTTTTCGCTTTCTCCGTCAGAGAAAGCGAAATACGCGGCGAGGTAGTCGCGCTGCATTTCCGCGTCTCCGCCGCGCGGGGCCAGCGCGACCTGCCGTCTGGCTTCCTCCACGCGGTCCTGCGCAATCAGAAACACCGCCGCGAGAAGCCTGTCGCGCGCGGACGGCTCGCGCTTGGCCGCAAGCGTGTCGAGGAACGCGCGCCATTCCGCGGCGAGCCCTTCGTTCGCGATTGCGGCGGTTCCGCCTTTGGAATGCGTCCTTGCGTTTATGACGGGCCAGTATTCCCTGTGTTCGAAAACCCCGCCGTCCTCGGGATCGATTTTCAGGACGGGAGAGTCGAGCGCGGGGCCGAGCGTGCGCGCGAGTTTTTTGACGTTTGCGCTCCTTTCCACGACTTCGCCGAACCGGACCGGATCGAACGAATCCTTCCATTTCAGCCCGGCCAGCCACAGGTTTTCGCAGTAGACGCCGCGCGCCGAAAGCGTCGCGAGCGCTTTCTCCGCGAAATCGCCGTCTTTCATCCGCCACGCCGTTTTTTCGAGTTCCGCTCCGGAGAGGTTTTTCTTCGCCAGATATTCGAGCACGTCGCTCTTTGAACCTTTCTGCGAGACGTATCTCCAGCTTGTCATGTCAGGCTCGGGCGGGCCGGGGACCACTTTGCGCACGACCGGCGCGGCCTCCCCCGCGAGCGTTCCGTTTTCGACGGCCTTCGCGGGTTTTGCCGCGCCCGCGCCGCCGTCCGCCGACGGGAAGTAGAATTTCTGGAACGCCACGCTCCTTGATCCGTATGGCGGAACAACGACGATCGATTCTTCCGCCGCTTTCGTTCCGCCGGCCGCCACCGCGCGGGACGGAATCTGCGACACGACCCTCGCGCGGCGCTGCCGCGCCGTCGGGTTTATGAGAATCGTTTCGAGCGCGTAGAGCGTTCCGCAGGAAAGATCACCTTTGATTTCCCTTGCGGAGCCGTCGTCGTCCCGCTCGGAAGGATCCGTGATCCGCTGCACCAGATTGAGCGTTTTCGCGCCGTCATCGCGCGCGCCGCCGCGCGAGAATGTCACGCCGCGGGTCTCTTCCCCGTCTTCCGCCTCGAACGGAACCGCGGTGACGGCCAGGGCCGCCATTTTGCCGGTGAATGTCGAAACGGCGTCTCTGAAATACTGCGAGCGGAATGTCTTTTCGCTGCCGTCCGCGACGGCGGCGGCGTAATCGCGCCAGAACCTGCACGGACGCGCGAGGGGAAGCGTTTCGTCCGAAGCGCGTTTCCCGTGCCAGTATGTTTCAACCCACTCTTTCGTGCGCTCGGGCGGACGGTAGAACTGACGGCGCGCCCGGCGGTTTTTCGCCTTCTGCAGATTCATTGCCGCGCTGTCGAAGTCGGCGCGCGCGCCGCCTGCGCTTCTGAGCCGTTCTGCGGGCGGGCATGCTTTTTTTTCCCCTGTTATCGGCATCGGCGTGAAACCTATGGGCATGTGTCTGGAAGCCTGCGGCGCCATGTTGTATGCCGCGGAATTCATGTCTCCGGCGACTGCCGAGCCTCCCATTTCATCGAGCGCTATCGACATCCGCCGCTCTTCTTCGCCCGGATCGGGAGGGTTCGCTTCGCACCAGTCCGCGAGAATGCGCGCCACGACGGGCGCGGCGGATTTGACCCGTCTTGCAAGCAGGCACTGCTCGAAAGCGTTCAGTTCCTGGATTTTGCCGGGCGCGGCGTATCCGGAAACGTCTTCCCCGAGAAGCCACTTGTCGATGAAATCCTTGCGGCTCTTGTTTTTCAAAAGCGGAAGAACGGCGTCTGCGAAAAATTTCCCGTCCTTTTCGCAAAGGAAGAAGTCGAGTTCGTGCGAGGCGTGTCTGCCGTAGATTTCGCGCTTTGCGGCATCGTCGAGTTCATGCCATTTCGCGATGAACGAAAATTCCGCAAACGCCGCGTCGCGCGGATCGATGGAGGCGGCGAGCGTGCAGAGTTCGCCGACGGTCGAATACGTCTTCGACCGGCCGCCTGCGGCAAGCGCGTCGAATTCCGGTTTCATGCGCAGATCGCGCGGTTCGTATTCCGCAGCCGCCAGGGCGATGCTGCGCGAATCCGCCGTCCTTCCGTCGAACGCTACGATTTCCACGTCCTGCAGACCCTTGGCGGAGGAAAGGTCGAGTTCGACGACGCAGTTCACGTCGGGCTCCAGATTCGGGAAAACGGCGGCCGGGCCGGGCAGGAAATCTCGGCACGTGCGGGACGTTCCGGCGTATATTGACTGCGAGCCCCTTCTTTCGCGCCGCATTCCGCCGGGCGCCTCTTCGCACATTGCCGCTTCCGGGAGCGCCCAGTTTTCGCCGGGGGCCGAGGTTTCTTCGTTTGTGCGGGTTTCGGAGAGGGCGCGCGGATTCAAAAGGAGCGACGGCTTGTCGAGCATGTTTCCGATGCGGCCTCCTTCGCGCCTGCGGTCGAGGATGTATCTCAGCCTGTCGCCGAGATTGCGTCCGGATATGTATTCGGACTTTGCGGCCCCCCACTGCCGTTTCGCGCCTGCGGCGCCTTGCGCGGCGGCGAGTGCGAAGACGTCGCGCGGCGCGCGCCCTTCGGTTTCTTCGGGGCGCGTGCGCGAAGCGAAGACATGCACTCTCGCCCCGTCCGCAGCGTTCGCGAGTTTCACGCGCAGGATTCCGCCGCCGTCGATCTGCGCAGATGTTATGGCGAGCATCGCCGGGGCTCCGGTGTCCGGGAGCTCCCGCGTTTCGCCTGCGATCGCCCCCGCAGCCCTGCCGCGCGGAGCCGCCTTCGCGACGGATATGGTCTTGACCGCGCCCTCCGCCCGGAACGAAAGGCGGTAGTCGCCGCGTTTCAGGCCTTCTATGCGCAGGATGCCGTCTTTGTACGAGCAGGCGGAAATCCTGTCGGCCGTGATTTTCCCGTCGCGGTTCAATTCCAGGAGCGAAACGCGCGAAGCGAGTTCGCCGGCGCCGGCCCATCCGCCGCAGGAAAGCGCCCCCGCGGGAATCTCTATCGTCTCGCCTTCAACGGCGGATATCGAGTCCGCAGTCGCTGCGGCGGCGCTGTCGCACAAGCGCCATTCGAGATTGCCGTATCCTTCCATGAAGACTTTTTCGATATCGTCGAGCGGGCCCAGGAAGATTTCCCCGTTTCTGTCGCCCTGCAGCATGATGCCGTTCCCGACCGCGTTCTGCGGCTGGAGCCTGAGCGCGCGGTGTTTGAAACGGAAGCGGGCGGCGCGCGACGGAACCCTCTCGCCGGTCCGTCCGCGGAATTCGACGACATATCCCCTGTCCGTGCGCCGCAGGAACGCCTGCACGGTTTCGTCGGTCTTTGAAAACGCGTTTACGCTTTTGCTCCATGTCGCCGAGAGTTTCTTTTCTTCGCCGTCGGCCGCCCGCTTCAACGTTCCGGAAACGGTCATGCGCATGTCGGCGAGGTTTTGCGGAACGGCGAAACGTATCGCAGTCTCGGCGGAATCCGCAAGCGGAAACGGCGAAACCGTTTTCACGGATTCGCGCCCGTCCCCGTCTTTGAACACGATGCGCAGTTCCGTCTTCTCGAGCAGTCCGGGAGGCGCTTCCACGCCGCCTATTTCCAGACGCGGCCTTGCGAGCGCCGTTGCGGTTGCGCCGGCGACCAGGGATTCGGCGGGAAGCGCCACGTCGATGGAAAGTTTCGACGTTTCCTCGTTGTGGAAGAACTCGACAGCCGTTGCGAGCGAGCCGGAAACGACGATCGCTTTCTTGCGTCCGGCGGTTTTCCCGGAAGAAGCGAACGGAACCGGGATTTCGCCGTTCGCCTCCGCCTTGAACACCGTGCCGTCAAGCCGGAGCTTCGCGTCTTTCGCGACGGATCCGTCGTCGAGAACCGCCGAGAACACGTATCCCGACGCATCGTTGCGCACCATGGCGCGGAGGCGCCCCTTGCGGATCACGGCGCGGCTGACCACCCCGTTGGCCGAGCATTCCACAACGTAGAGACCTGGCTTTTCGAGTTCCGGGAAGTCGAGCGTCTCCCTGTGGCGGCGGATCGCCGGGAACGCCTGGAAGTCGACAGTCCGCGTGAACGTGGGAACCGCGCAGTCGAGATCCACCGTGGCCGGCATCGCGCCTTTCGCTTCGCGCACGGCGGATTCGGCGTCCATTTCATACACGGAAACGGACATGACAGGCGCGTTCTTGACGTCAATGGCGAGCGACACTGCGTCGCCGGCGCCGAAAACGCGCGGATTCGTCTTCGCCCATTCAAGCTCCACGCGCTCCTGGAGCGCTTTGAATTCCTCCGTGCCGAAAACGCCCGCTCCGGACTCCGCCGCCGGTTTCCCCGCAAGCAGATCCGTCTCCGCAACGGTGCGCGCGAAAAATCCCGCCTCTACGAGACCGCGGTATTCTTCCATGTCCGATCCGGCTCTGCGTGCGGCTTCGAGCCATTCGCGGATGAATCCGTCCCCGGCGAGCCTGCCGTTCCGCGGCTTTGTTTCGGCGGCTTTTCCGCGCAGGTGCCCGATAAACAGATCCGTGTGCGCGTAGTCGCCGCGCGAAGCGTAGAAATCGAGCAGTTCGCGTTCCGCTGCGAGACGTCTTCCCGCGAGCGCGGGTGCGAGGGTGCGCGCGAATTCGAGGCGGCGCTTCAGAACCGCCTCTTTCACGGCCGGGTCTTCCGGGTCGTCGTCGGCGCCGGGCGCTATTTTCGAGAAAACCGCTCTGGCGAACTCTTCCGAGGCCGAAACGTCTTTCGCCGTCCCTTTCAGCCTGCGCTGCACTTCCATCAGCTGGTCGAGCGTGAGAGCGCCCATCGCGTTCCTGTCGGCGAACACATGGCGGTTGTCGGAATCCGAAAGGTACGCGATTACGGAGTCGAACAGCCCCGGTTCGTCGGGAAGATGGTTCCTGGCCGCTTCGGCCGCGCGCTCCGGGGCTGACAGGAGGCCCGGGCGGACTGCGAGGAAACGGAAACCGTTTTCCAGCTGCTGGCTGCTTCTGGCGCACAGCCTCCACATAGTGTCGAACGAGACTTCTCCGGGCGGGAGGGCGGAAGGATAGGTGTCCGGCTTGATCTCCACTTCCCGTTCGGGGAGATTCGCTCTTATGCCGGCGTTTTCGAGTGCGGCGGCTATCGCGACTATGCGATCGTCCGGTTTTCCTTCCCACAGCAGGAAGTTCTGCCTGTCGCGGAAGTTTCTGGCCAGGAACGGCGCGTATCCTTTTGCGCCGGACGACTCCGCGTCCCATTCCCGGATCAGGCGCGACGCCTCTTCGAATCTTTTTTCATTCTGCGCGTCCAGAATGGAATACGCGTACCATGCCTTCGTCCGCGGCTGGAGGGTTTCGACGAGCGCGGTTCTGTTTGTCGAAAACGCAAATGCTTCGGCGAAGCGGTCGTCGGCCAGGTCTTTCAAATCGGCTGCGGTTGCTGTTGCTGCGGCGAAAGCGGCTGCGATTCCAAATACGGTTTTGTCCATAAGGCGAGTCCTCCTGTGTTTCCGTGCCGCAATTTTACCAAAATTCCGTATGCGTGCGGGAAAAAGAAAAAACCGCGCGCAGCGCGGTCTTGCCGTAAAAAAATGGTGGGCAATACTGGACTCGAACCAGTGACCCCTACCATGTCAAGGTAGTGCTCTAACCAACTGAGCTAATTGCCCGAAAACGGCAGATAGTGTACCATAGAGTTTCCCGCCCGTCAATCGCAGATTGCGTGCGCCGGAAATTTTGGGGCGCGCCTGCGTTTTCTCCCCGGGTTGCGGTGCCTGCGGACGTGCAAGCCAAACATTTGACAACTCGGGCGGAGATGCGGTTTTCCGGGCGCGAGACGTCAGACGCGGGACGGGAGGGCTGTCCGCAAGATGGCTCCGTCTGGCGGCGTCCCGTCAGGCCGGCAGGTCTAGAATGCCCGCGATGTCTTCGTAGCTCATCTGCTCCAGCACCGCTTCGTCCGTAGTGCCGACCGTCGCCTGTATGACGAGCTGCTTTTTCTTCTGGAGCGCGAGGACTCTTTCTTCCACGCTGCCCGACGCGATCATTTTCACAACGTAAACGGTTTTCTTCTGCCCTATGCGGTGGGCGCGGTCCGTCGCCTGGTCTTCGACCGCCGGATTCCACCACGGGTCTAAATGCACCACCATGTCCGCGCCGGTGAGGTTCAATCCCGTGCCGCCGGCGTGCAGCGAAATCAGGAACAGCGGAATGTCCGGCGACGTGTTGAACCGCTTGCATTCGTCGAGGCGGTTCTTCGTGGAGCCGTCGAGGTAGCAGTACTTGATTCCGCGCGCTTCAAGCTCCTCCCGGAGGATCGAAAGCATCTTCACGAACTGCGAGAACACGAGGACGCGGTGTCCGGCGTCGATCGCCTCGTCGAGAAGTTCCATGAAACTGTCCACCTTGCCGCTCGCGTCCGCGGGGTCGAACTTGCCGTATTCCCCGCGCCGCGCCTCTTCGAGAAGCCCGAGGTGGCAGGAAACCTGGCGCAGGCGCATGAGCAGCGCAAGGATTTCGAAGCGGCTTTTCTTGAATCCCTTCTGCTTGACCATGTCGCCGACTTTCGAGCGGACCTCGCCGAGAAGCGCGTTGTACGCGCGCTGCTGCGAAGGCGTCATGGGGCTGTAGTGGATGCGTATTATCTTGTCGGGCAGGTCTTTCGCGACGTCTTTCTTGAGGCGGCGGAGTATGAAAGGGTGCAGTTTGCGGCGCAGCTTCTCCTGGGCGGCGCGCGCGCCTTCGCCGCCTTCCGCGATTGGGTCTTCGGTGTCGCATTTGAAGGTTTCGTAGTCGCCCAGATAGTCCGGCATCAGGAAGTCGAATATGCTCCAGACGTCGGCGACCGAATTTTCCACGGGCGTTCCCGTGAGCACGAGTTTCTGGATGCCGTCGAGCTGTTTCGCGGCCTTGGCGTTCCGCGTGCGGCGGTTTTTGATGTGCTGGGCTTCGTCGAGCACGATCGCGGAAAAACGCTTGTCCGAGTAGGCGTCTTCGATGTCGCGCTGGAGCAACGCGTAGCTCGTGACCACGATGTCCGCGGAAGGAATGTCCGCAAACGATTTCGCGCGGTCCGGGCCGGACACGACGAGCGTCTTCATCCACGGGACGAATTTTTCGGCTTCGCGCGCCCAGTTTTCGACGAGCGACGTGGGGCACACCACAAGAGCCGGCATGTTCCGGGCGTCCGGCGCGGTGCGCGCAAGCGAAAGCCATGTGAGCGTCTGGAGCGTTTTGCCGAGGCCCATCTCGTCCGCAAGCAGCCCGCAAAGACCGCTTTTTTCGAGGAAGCGCATCCAGTACACGCCCTGTTTCTGGTACGGGCGAAGGATGTTTTCGAGCTTGCCGAGATCGACAGGCTCGAACCGCGCGGAAGTGTCTCCGTTGCGCCGTTCGGCCGCCTCGCGCCAGTCCGGCGCGGCCGAATCCTCCACGTCGAAGCCGTCGAACGCTTCAAGGCTCGATCGCACGTACGGAGCGTACACGCCTGAAACGCGGAAGTGCCCGCGCGGGGCGCCGGCGGTCGTGGGCTTGCAGTCGGAAAAGACCGAGCGCATGGATTTCACGGCTTCGGAGTCGATCAGCAGCGTCTCGCCGGAGGAAGTGTGCAGGAATCCGTCGCCGCGGTTTATGGCGCGCTGGATTTCGGTTTCCGGGATGTTGCGGCCTGCGGCGTCGAACGATATTTTCACGTCGAACATTCCGCGCGGCGCGTCGCGCACGGTCGCCACCGGGACGATGAGAGGCATCGCGTCGAGGACGCCGGTCAGGCGTGGGCTGACGTCGAATTTCCAGCCGCGCCGGTGAAGTTCCGGATAGCCCTGGCCGAGGAAGTTCAGGACGGCGCGCGGTTCGTTCATCGTAAAACGCGCCCCTCCCCCCGCGCCGGGGTCGCGGTCGAACCCGTACCGCTGCAGGCAGCCCGCGGCGTCCGCCTCCGCCGCCGTGTTGCGCGTGCGGAACAGAAGCATGTCGTCGGGATCGGGCAGTGCCACGTCCGCTTCGCGCGCGTTGTATATGGCTGGCAGGACGCGGCCGGCGTACTGCGCCGAAAGTTCCGCCGAAAGGCTCGCCCGCGATCCGTTCAGCTTCACGCGGAAGACGGGCTGCGCGGGGATGAATGCGAACATGTCCTCGGACGGGATGCATTCCACGCGCGCATGTTGCCGCAGCAGCGGAAGATTCGTTTTCAGGAACGCGGGAACCGCTTCCCTGTCGACGATTTCGTCATGCGAATAGATTGAATGGAAAGGTTCTGGCAGCACGTCCGCCATCGGAAAGAATCTGCCGCCGGAGAACACGAAGCCTTCCCGCCCGTGGGCGAGGAACCGGTCGGCGGTGCGTATGCGCCCCTCCTCTCCGGGGATGTCGGCCCAGGGGTAGATCGCGAAAGAGCCGTCTTCTTCTGACATTTCGCAGCGCAGCGACACGTGGACCGGCTTTTCCCCGCACAGAAGGCCGAGAAGATCCATCAAGTCCGCCGCGCCGATGCGCGCTTCGCCCGGGACCGGGCCTGCGCAGATGTCTTCGAGAACGGAGAAGACGTCTTCGTCCTCCGGCGAGAAGCGCACGGCGCCGCCGGCGAAATCCTCCGGCGGGCGTTCCGCGCCGGAGGAATCCGCGAGCCGCACCGAGACCGTCACGGCGCCGTCGCGCCAGAAGGCGTCCGCAAAGCCGGGCGGCCTGCGCACGACGACTTTTACGGGCGTTCCGCTTTCGCTTCTTCGAAGGTAGAGCGAAGGATCGACTTTCGCCGCTTTTTCCGCGGCGCGCCTTTCGGCTTCGTAGTTTTCCTGGCGCCGCGGATCCGTGCGGCGCAGCATCAGGTCCAGACCCAGCGCAACGACGTGCCAGCATACCAGAGAGTAGCGCGCGTTGGATTCGCACGGGCATTTCGAGATTATTGCGCCGTCGTGCCGCAGTTTGAAGGAAGTGCGCAGCTCCCCGCCGTTTCCGAGGGCGATGCGTCCGGATACCTCCCCCGCCGCCGGATTCCAGTCCGCCGACAGCACGGCGCCTTTGCGCGCCTGGTGGAGCGCCTGGTTGAACACGCCGGCTCCGCCCCAGGAGATGAGCTGGGACTGCGTTATTTCGGGAAGGACCGCCATTGTCAGATGCCGAGCGTCTGCTGTGCTTCGCCGGCCTGCGCGATGCGTGGCGGCGGCGGGACGCCGAGCCGCTCGTAGCAGCGCGCAGTCGCGACGCGGCCTTTCGGAGTGCGGTCTATGTAGCCTTCCATTATCAGGAAAGGTTCGTAGACTTCCTCCACCGTGTCAGGTTCCTCGCCCACGGAGACGGCTATCGTCCCCAGGCCGACAGGGCCGCCGTTGAACTTGGATACTATGGTGTCGAGGATTTTCATGTCCATCGCGTCGAGACCGCGCGGGTCGATTTCGAGAAGCGCCAGCGAATCGACCGCTACCTTGGCGGTGATGCGGTTGTCGGCTTCGATCTGCGCGTAGTCGCGCACCCGGCGCAGGAGGTTGTTCGCGATTCGCGGGGTTCCGCGCGCGCGGGAGGCGATTTCAAGCGCGCCGTCGCGTTCTATTTCCACTCCGAGACGCCCCGCGGAGCGCTCCACTATGTCCGCCAGCTCTTCGCGGTCGTAGTAGTTCAGCCTGTTTACGATTCCGAAGCGCCCGCGCAGCGGCGCCGATATCAGGCCTATGCGCGTTGTCGCGCCGACGAGCGTGAAATGCGGCAGGTCGAGCCTGACGCTCCGCGCGTTCGGGCCCTGGTCTATCATGATGTCGATCACGAAATCCTCCATGGCGGAATAGAGGTATTCCTCCACGGTTTTCGCGAGACGGTGTATTTCGTCGATGAATACGATGTCGCCCGGTTCTATGGATGTCAGCAGTCCCGCGAGATCGCCGGGTTTCGTGATGACCGGTCCGGACGTGGTCTTCACGTGAACGCCCATCTCCTCCCCCAGGATGTATGAAAGCGTGGTCTTGCCCAGTCCCGGCGGGCCGGAGAAAAGGACGTGGTCGAGCGTCTCGCCGCGTTCCTTGGCGGCGCGGACGGCCACGGAGAGTCTTTCGCGTATTTTTTTCTGCCCGGTGAATTCCTCAAACCGCGAAGGCCGCAGTCTGTTGTCGAATGCCGAGTTGCGCCTGTTGAGATCGGCGTTCTGCCTTTCCTGTTTCATCGCAGTCACTTTTCGAGAGGTTCCGCTTCCGCCATCGACGCCCAGTCCTTGCCGGATCCGGGCTGGGAGGACAGCGCATCGAAGCGGATGTAGCGTATTTTCATGCGTTCGGGGAATCTGATGTCGGTCGCGTTGTGCGTATCCGGAAGCTCGCCCTTGGCAAGGATCGTCCAGTCGTCGCGGTCGGCGCGGTTGCGCCCGTACACCGCGTAGCCGCGTATGCGTCCGTTGCGGTTGCCGTCCTGGCGCGGCAGCACGCGCAGTCCCGCCCATTTCGCGCTTTTGCCCAGGTCGAGCGTGAACGAGTGCGGATACGGAGCCTGCGCGTTGCCGTACTGCGTGTGCCAGATGGTGCCGGGGTCGCCGTCGACGAGATGTTCCGCATCCTCGCCCGGCTCGAAACTGTCGCATTCGAGCACGATGGGATAGTCGTCTGGATTGGACGATACGGGGCCGTCCGCAAACTTGACGGGCGGGACTTTCGATTTCACGAGCGGGGCGTCGGCGCGCGCGGAAAGAACGAAGGACAGGTCGTATGCGCGGTCGGTCCGTATTATGTCGCGCGCGAGCGGGCCGGGGCCGCAGGACGCGCCGCCGAGTCCGCGCACGGCGGAGGAGAGCGTAAGCACGGTTTTCGAGGATTCCGGCAGTTCCGCCGGATGCGTGGTTTCGACAAGTTCGCGCACCATGTACGGTATGGCGGAGAACCAAAGCGGATCGCCGGCGGATGACAGGACGATTCCGCCGGGCGCGCCGCCGCGCATCAGCCTCACGGCGCGCATCCCGCCGTGCGTTCCGTAGTCTTCCGGCCGCGCGTACGGGCACGGCTCGCGCGTGTCGAGGCTGTAGCGGCCGAGTTTCGCGCCGCTGCGGCGGTCTGGATAGTTGTCGTACGGCCCGTCGCCGAAATATTCGCCGCGCGCGAGGCTCCCGTCGAGCGCAAGCGAATATCCGATGCGCGCGATTTCGATCTTCCTGCCGCGCGGGCGTATCCTGGACTGGAATACGACGTCGCCGCCGGGACGCACCGTCCACAGCGCCGAAATTTCAAACCGCGCGGCGTTGCCGGGCGGCGGACCGCCTTTTTCGATGCGCGTGGAGCCGTTGCCGTAGTTCAATAGTTTTTCGGAGTATTGCGGACGCGCGATTGCCGAAACCGTGAACGCATACGAGCCGTCGGCGAGCTTTTTGGGCTTCGACATCGTGCAGTCGCAGTGCTTCAGCGTCCCCAGTCCTTCGGCGAACCACGTCTGCCCCGGCAAGACTTCGTTGGAAGACGGCGCGCGAATGGCATCGATGCGCATCGGTTCTTTCACGCATTCGAACCCGTCCGCCGAATATCCGCAGAGCATTCCGTCTTTGCCGAACCGGATTTCGATCGCGCGCCCTCCGGCGTCGCGCGTGGAGAACGCCATCGTTCCGCCGGATTCCTTGAAGGCGACTTCGCCTTTCGCGGCGGGAAGCTCGCGGCCTTCAGGCGCACTCCCGGCCGTCCAGTCGGTCTGGCCGTATGCGATCTCC
>CACYEO010000141.1 GCA_902773475.1 uncultured bacterium
AGGCGGCTGCGGCGTTCCGGGAACGGCCTGGAGCGGGGCGGCGGCGGGAAGCGGCTTCAGGAGCGCGCGGTCGCATTCCACCGTGCGGACGCCGAGCTCCGCATCGAGCGCGAGCGCGCGCTCGAGACCTTCCAGTATCGCGTCGAGGGCGTCCACTTGCTCAGGATGCGTCTTCCGCGCCGCGGAAGCCGTCCGGATTCTTCGTCTGCCAGTTCCACAGGTCGCGGCACATTTCCTCGAGCCCGCGTTCGGCCTTCCAGCCCAGCTTCTCCGCCGCGAGCGAGGGATCCGCCCAGCATTCGGCGATGTCGCCTTCGCGGCGCGGCTTGATTACGTACGGTACTTTCACGCCGTTCACGCGTTCGAACGTCTTTACGATGTCGAGAACGGAATAGCCGTGCCCGGTTCCGAGGTTGTACGTCTCAAGCCCGGGCTTGGACGCAAGCCTGTCTATCGCCTTTACGTGGCCTTTGGCGAGATCGACCACATGGATGTAGTCGCGCACGCCCGTGCCGTCCGGCGTGGGGTAGTCGTTTCCGAACACGTTCAGGCTTGGGAGTTTCCCGATAGCGACCTGCGACACGTAGGGGAGCAGGTTGTTCGGGATTCCGTTCGGATCTTCGCCGATCAGCCCGGAAGGATGGGCGCCGATCGGGTTGAAATAGCGCAGCAGGATCACGTTCCATTCCGGGTCGGCCTTCTGGACGTCGCGGAATATCTGTTCCATCATCTGCTTGGTCCAGCCGTAGGGGTTGGTGCATCCCGGCGTGGGGAAGTCCTCGCGGATCGGCACGGACGCGGGCTGGCCGTAGACGGTGGCGGAGGACGAGAACACTATGTTCTTGCATCCGCGCCGCGAAAGCTCTTCGAGCATCGTGAACGTTCCGCCAAGATTGTTGGCGTAGTATTTGAGCGGAAGGCGCACGGATTCGCCGACGGCCTTCAGCGCGGCGAAATGGATCGTCGCGTCGAAAGACCCCTCGGCGTCGAAGAGTTTTCCCCACGCCGCGGTGTCGCGGATGTCCATCTCGAAAAAGCGGACTTTCCGCCCCGTAATGCGCTCCACGCGCCGCAGCGACAACGGCGAGGAATTGCAGAGATTGTCGACCGCGACGACCTCGTGTCCGGATTCGAGCAGCTCCACTATGGTGTGGCTGCCGATGAATCCGGTTCCGCCGGTTACAAGTATCTTCATTTCAGCGCTCCTTCCGGGTGGATGTTCCGTTTCAGGCGATTTCGAGGCACCAGCCGTGCGCGTCCGGGACGCGCCCGTACTGTATGTCCTGCACGGCGTTGAAGAGTTCCGACAGGACGGGGCCGGCGGAACCGGGATCGGAGATTTTGATGACGTCGGATCCGCGCGTTATCTCCCACACCGGCGTCACCACGACGGCCGTTCCGCAGGCGGCGACTTCGGAGAACGTCTTTATCTCCTCGTACGGGATCGGGCGGGTTTCGACCTTGCGGCCCGTGTCCGCCGCGATCTGGCGCAGCGTGTCGTTCGTGACGGACGGCAGCACGGAATGCGAGTCGGGCGTGACGTACGTTCCGTCCGGCTTGATGCCGATGAAGTTGGAAGTGGAAAACTCCTCGACGTACTTGTGCTCCTTCGCGTCGAGATAGAGTTCCACGGGCCAGCCTTCCTTCTTCGCCTTTTCATGGGCGAAGAGCGAGGCGGCGTAGTTTCCGCCGACCTTGACGTCGCCCATGCCGTGCGGGGCGGCGCGGTCCCAGTCGTCGAGGATCACGGCGCGGACGGGTTTGAGCCCGCCTTTGTAGTACGCGCCCACGGGCATCACGATCATGAGGAACGTGTATTCCTTCGCCGGGGCCACGCCGATCTGCGGGCCGGTGCCGATCAGGAGCGGGCGCACGTAGAGCGAGCCGCCCGTGCCGTACGGCGGGACGTATTCGACGTTGGCCTTGACCACGCGCCGGAGCGCTTCGATGAAAAGTTCCTCCGGGACCGGCGGCATCACGGTGCGGATCGCGGTGCGGACCATGCGGTTGGCGTTGGCGCGGGGACGGAACGCGCGGATCTTCCCGTCCTTGCAGGCGAACACTTTCAGGCCTTCGAAGCATTCCTGCCCGTAATGGAGGCACGACGCGCCAACGTGCATCGTGATGTAGGGATCCTTCACTTCTTCGCCGCCGTCCCATGCGCCGTTTTTCCAAGTGTAGCGCACGTGGCAGTTTACGTCCGAGAATCCGAAACCCAGATTCTTCCAGTCTATGTTTGGCATTTTGTTTTCCTTTTGTTACCGTCCGCCCCCGGCGGGCGCGATTCGAAAATCATTCCTGTCCGGCGCCGGCCGGCGCCTCCTGCGGCTCAGGCTCCTGCTGCTCCGGCTCCGCGGCGGGCTCCTGCGCAGGCTCCGCCGCGGGCGCGGCGGCCTGCCCGCGCGTGGGGAAGCGCGCCGCGAACTCGCGCGCGAACGCGCGGTACGCCTCCGCGCCGCGGCACGACGGATCGTAGAACACCGCAGGCTGGCCGAAAGACGGCGCTTCCGAAATGCGCACGTTGCGCGGGATGACAGATTTGAAGACGAGATCGCCGAAATGTCCCGAGACTTCCGAAACCACGTCGGCGGAAAGGCGCGTGCGGCCGTCGAACATCGTCATGAGTATGCCGCCGAGGGCGAGGCCCGGCGCGGCGCCTGTCACGGCGAGCCTGTCTATGAGGCTCGTTATCACGGTAAGCCCTTCGAGCGCGTAGTATTCGGACTGCATTGGCACCACGACGGTGTCGGCGGCGGCGAGGGACGCCGTCATCAGGATTCCGAGCGAGGGAGGGCAGTCGATTATCACGTAGTCGAACGCGCCCGATTCCTTCACGCGCGCGAGCGCGTTGCGCACGGCCGCGATCCTGTCGTCGCGGCGGGCAAGCTCTATCTCCACGCCGGCCAGATCCACTTCCGACGGAATCGCGTTTATGTTCTCCCACTTCGTCGCGCTGATCATGTCCGCGACGTCCGCCTCGCCCGTCAGGACGCGGTAGAGCGAAACGCCCTGCCTGCGCTGCAGCCCCAGCCCGGAAGTCGCGTTCGCCTGCGGGTCGAGATCCACCACGAGCGCGGCTCTCTTCATCTTGGAAAGCGCGGCGGCGAGGTTCACGGCGGTGGTCGTCTTGCCGACCCCGCCCTTCTGGTTCGCTATCGCCACGACGACCGTTTTTCTTGAAATCGCCATTCCGTCCTCCGCCTCTTTGCGGCTTCAGCCCCTCAGCAGGGCGAAAAACCTGTCCTGATACTGTTCGAAGACCCCTTTGTCGCGCAGGAAGCCGCCGAGTTCCCCGAGGAGGGAGCGGTCGCGCGAAGCGCGCTCGAACGCCTGCTCGACTTCGCTGCGGAGCGACGGATGCAGAGCGGCGCGCGCCGACTCGTTCCGCGCCTTCTCGAACTCCATTATGTTCTTGGGCGCGGACGCGTTTATCTCCAGCCAGAAAAGTTTCACGATGCAGACGTCCCACGGCTCGTCCACGCCCTTCACCACGGCCTCGAAACCCGGGCCGCGGCTTTTCACGTCCGCCACGATCCGCTCCGTCACGCTGTCGATCGAATCGTGCACCACCTGTTCGGAAAACGATTCCTGGCGCAGCCTGTAGCCGTACTGGAGCAGGCGTATGCCGTCGCCCTGCGTCTTCAGGAAATCCACATACCGGCGCGCCTCGGCGCTGAAGCCTTCCATTTCCGTCTCGGCGAGATGCGACGGGATGATTATGGATGGGCGGCTCGCTTCTATGCGGCCCTCGCGCACGCGCACCGCGCCGGGATCGTCCGGCAGCTCCGCCGCGAGATGGTAGTGGAGAAGCGTGGTTCCGAAAGTTTCCAGCCTGCGGGCGGGCGGCAGCAGCACTTCCGTGTTCGCCGCGGCGTACCAGAAATCGAATTCGCTCGTGTTAGCGTTGTTTGGCATGGGCGGATTATACCAAAGCGCGCCGCCGCCCTGCAAGCGCGCCGCGCGGGGTTTTCACGCGGCGATTGGGCGCATCTGCGTAATTCACCGTCGAGTGTCAAAAACGGGACAATGATTGGAAACAACAGAAACATCTTGTAAAAACAACATTCTCTTTCTCGCCGCGCAACCGCACGGCACTCTTGAAACCGGGCGCAGTTGCGGCCGGATGGTAAAAGTTGTTTTTATCCGTTGTCATGGTTGTTTCATTCTCGAAACGCATGGGTGAAAAACACATATGCGCCCAAACGCGCCGTACGCATCCGCGAATCGCGCGCGGGCTGCGAAACGTTGTGCAAAACGGCAGGACGGATTGTGCTCAAGCCGCAACCTTGCCCCCCCGCCGCCGGTTCAAGCGAACGCGCAATGCACAATATCATTCCGGTTGAGGTGAAGAGCAACAAAGAGCATTCCGCAGTATCTCCTGAAAAGTTCCGCCGG
>CACYEO010000142.1 GCA_902773475.1 uncultured bacterium
CATTTGTGTTTTTCACCCATGCGGTTTGAGATTGGAAACAACCGGAACAACTGGAAAAAACAACTTTGAGAGAGGTGCGCGAACTGCGAAGCGTATCCACCGGCCAAAGGTCGCTGCCGAAGGCAGTCGACAGAGTGGTACCGCAAGGCCCCGCGCCCGTGCGCCAAAGGAATGTTGTTTCAAACAGTTGTTTCCCATAATCAAAAAGCCAGACGGTGAATTACGCAGATGCGCCCGCAGTTCCGGAGCGCAGATGATGCGCGTGAAAAAGAAAAACCGCAGGGCGCGCGAAATGCGCGGCCTGCGGTTCTGCATGGCGCTATGCCGGAGGAATCAGTCTGCGGAAACGCGGACCTTGCCCTCTTTGATGCGCTTCTGGATGACTTCGTCCGCGATGTTCTTCGGCACGGCTTCATACTGCTTGAAGATCATCGTGAACGTTCCGCGGCCCTGCGTGACCGTGCGGATGGCGTTCGAGTAGCCGAACATTTCGCCAAGCGGAACGGAAGCCTTGATAAGCTTCTGGCCGGCGCGGTCTTCCATGCCTTCCACGCGTCCGCGACGCTGGTTGATGGAGCCGTTGGCCGCGCCCATGTACTGCTCGGGAACCGCGACTTCGACATCCATGATCGGCTCCAGCAGCTGCGGCTGGGCCTTGAGGAAGCCCTGCTTGAAGCACTGGCGCGCGCATTCAATGAACGCGAATTCGTTGGAGTCGACTTCGTGGTAGGAGCCGAAATAGACGGTCGCCTTCACGTCCACCACCGGGAAGCCTCCGAGCGGGCCGGATTCGAGCGCTTTCTTCACGCCCTTTTCGACCGCCGGGATGTATTCCGTGGGGATCACGCCGCCCTTGATTTCGTTGACGAACTCGAAGCCCTTGCCCGGTTCCTGCGGTTCAAGCTTCAGGCAGACGTGCGCATACTGGCCGCGGCCGCCGGACTGCTTGACGTGCTTGTATTCGCTTTCAACCGCCTTGCGGATCGTCTCGCGATAGGCCACCTGAGGCGCGCCGACGTCGCATTCAACGCGGAATTCGCGTTTCAGACGGTCCACGATAATGTCAAGGTAGAGTTCGCCCATGCCGGCGATGATCGTCTCGCTCGTCTCCTGGTCGTAGGTGACGACGAACGTGGGGTCTTCCATCGCAAGCGCGTGAAGCGCCGCGCCGAGCTTTTCATTGTCGCCGCGGCTCTTCGGCTTCACTGCAACGGAAATGACCGGCGCGGGGAAGTCGATCGATTCAAGCGTAATGGGGTTCTTCGCATCGCAAAGAGTGTCGCCAGTGCGCGTTTCGGTAAGACCCACGCAGGCCACGATGTCGCCGGCGCGCGCCTCGTCGAGAGGCTCCTGGTGGTTCGCGTGCATGCGGAACAGGCGGGAGATGCGCTGTTCGCGGTCGATCGTGGAGTCGAGAAGCGCCTCGCCGAGTTTGAGCGTGCCGGAGTACACGCGCACAAAGGTGATTTTGCCGCCGGACTTGGGATCGTTCATGATCTTGAACGCAAGTCCGCAGAAAGGTTCGTCGTCGCTCGGTTCGCGCTTCTGGGAAGGATCGTCGGCGGAGACCGCCGCGCCCGCGTCGATCGGCGAGGGGAGGTAGTCGCAGACGCCGTCGAGAAGCTGCTGCACGCCTTTGTCCTTGAACGCCGAACCGCAGAACGCCGGGGTGATCGTGCGGGCCATGCAGCCCTTGCGGATCGCCTTCTTGATTTCTTCGACGGTGAGCTCCTCGCCGGCGAAATACTTCTCCATGAGCGCATCGTCCTGCTCTGCGGCGGACTCGACCAGTTTGTGGCGGTATTCCTTGGCCTTTTCAAGCAGATCGGCCGGGATTTCCTCCTCCGTGACGGTCTTGCCGAGCGTCTTCATGTCATAGCGCAGGGCTTTCATCGAAATGAGGTCGATGATGCCGTCGAACGTTTCGCCCGCGCCGATCGGTATGACCATGGGGACGGGGTTCGCGCCGAGCTGGTTCTTCATCTGATCCATCACGGAATAGAAGTTCGCGCCGATGCGGTCCATCTTGTTGACGAACGCGATCTTGGGCACTTTGTACTTCTCAGACTGGCGCCACACCTGTTCGGACTGCGGCTGCACGCCGCCGACCGCGCAGTAAAGCGCAACCGCGCCGTCGAGAACGCGCAGGGAGCGCTCCACCTCGGCCGTGAAGTCCACGTGTCCGGGAGTGTCGATCAGGGAAAGACGGTAGCTGCCCCAGTTCACGCAGG
>CACYEO010000143.1 GCA_902773475.1 uncultured bacterium
CCCGGCGCGACATCCGCGGTGAAGCGGATCGTGTCGATTTTGCGCCCGTCCGTCTGCGGGACGGAAAACTCCATCCTGCCCTTGCCGTCGATTTCCACGAAGAACTTGCGGGCGGTGTGGGAATGATACGAAATCTCGAAAACGCGCCTGCCGCCTTTCTTTATTTCGACGTCGCGCCACTCAAGCCAGTTGTCCGGCCTGTTGCCGAGGAAACGCACCGCCACGCCGCCGCTCGCGAACCGCATCGCGTCGGGCGCAGCCGTCCCCGCCGTCTTGAAATCGGACAGGCACTGGAAATCGTGCAGAAACGCGGTTTCCGCCTCGTAGACTTTGCGCTCAAGGCGTTCTTCGGCGTCGAACCTGAAGAAGCGCGACGCGTGCGGAGCCACTTTCAAGGTGAATTCGCCCTTGAAAGAACCGACGTCGCCTTTTTCCGCAAGATCGAACACGTCTATGTTCCCGCCCAGGTCGAGCGTCTCGGCCTTCACGGTGAATTCCGTTTCCGAGTCGTTGCCGTTGTAGAGCGCCACGAAACGCGATTTTCCGAATCTTTCGACTGCGTCTTTCACGAACACGTATGCGTTCGCACCCTCCCGCTGGACTGCGTAGCCTTGCACGCCCAGGTCGTTCTGGTTCATCGCCAGGAGGTACGGGTTTGTCGCGAGGGCGAGCGATTCCGGCGGCATCTTGCGGACGTCGCAGCCTATGAGAAGCGGCGAAGAAAGCATGCACCACATGCCGAAATGCGTCAGTTCCTCCGCGGGGGTCAGGCCTGGATCGTGCTTGCCGAAGGCGGTTTTCGTCTTGCCCTTTATGTTTCCGACTTCAAGCATGTCCATATCGTTGTAGTGTCCCGGGTTGCAGTACGCGGACATGTAGAGGTTTTGGCCGATGATGCCTCTCACCGAACTCCACTTCGCGCGGATGTCGCCGGTAGTGCGCCATGAATCGGCGATTTCCGAAATCCACGTTCCGGGATACGTCCAGCGGCACACGTTGAACGTCACGTCGCGTCCCGTCGCCTTGATGGCTTTGGAAATCTCCGTGTAGCGTTTGCGGACGTCGAGCTTCTGCTGGCGGCCGCCGCAGTAATCGACTTTTATGAAATCGTACCCGCATTCGTTGAAGTAGTATCTGCAATCTTCGGCGTCGTGCCCGAAAAGCCCGGAGCCTCGGCCCCGCTTGTCGTTGAAAAGCGAACCGCACGTGTTGATTCCGGCGTCGGAGTATATTCCCGCCTTCATTCCGAGCGCGTGGATTCCGTCGGCCACCTTTTTCATTCCGTTGGGGAAGCGCTCTTCGATGATCTTCAGTTTGCCGTCTTTCCCGTGGCCGCAGAAGAATCCGTCGTCTATGTTCACGTATGCGTATCCTGCGTCTTTGAGGCCGTTCTCCGCCATCGCCTTTGCCGTTTCGAGGATTGTCGATTCGGAAATGTCGATTCCGAACGTGTTCCAGCTCGACCATCCCATCGTGGGACGCTTCAAGCCGCGCGCGGCGGGTTTTGCCTTCGCGAAATCGAGAAGCATGGCGGCGCGTTCCGCCATTTTTTCCTTCGGCACGCCGTCCAGACGGCTTAGATTCACGTATGCCTTGCCTTCTTCAAGGTCTATCCTTATGCGTTTGTCGCATTTGGGGCATTCGCGGAATTCGACGTTTTTCGGGACGGAAAGCGCCGGAACCGAAACCAGCGCCACGGCGGAAGCGAGGATTTTGATTTTCATGCTGCGATTTTATCAAAACCCCGCAGCGGCGGCAACGCGGGTTTTGCTATAATACCGCGCCGGCGGCGGAAGCCCCGCCCCGAAAACATCATGGACGAAAACATGCCGAAAACGCATTCCCGGAATCCGGCGTCCAGGTCCGCAAGACGTCGAATCTGCGCGCTCGCCGCCGCGCTGTCGATTGTCCTGCCCTGCGCCGTCGCCGCCGCCGCGCGCGTGACAGTGCTTCACACGAACGACACTCACGCGCACATCGACGACGGGTATGTGTCTTTTTCCGAGATCGCGGCGGAGAAGGCGCGCCTCGAGGCGGCCGGGGAGTCTGTGATCCTCGCGGATGCGGGCGACCACGTGCAGGGAACGCCGCTTGGCGGATACGATTCGGGCCGCAGCGTGATCGACATCATGAACGCG
>CACYEO010000144.1 GCA_902773475.1 uncultured bacterium
TAGCATCATTTTACGAAATACGGCCGTCTTACAATTCCTTTATGGTACGGGCCGGAACGCCGGCGACGACGGTGCGCGGCGGGACGTCCTTCGTCACTACCGCGCCTGAGCCGACGATCGCGCCTTCGCCGATTGTCACCCCCGGGCAGACCGTCACCCGTGCGCCGAGCCACACCTTGTTGCAGATGACGACTGGCTTGGGAATCATTCCGCCGCGCTTCTCTGGATTGGGGTCGTGGTTCAGCGTCGCGATGATAGTCTGCGGGCCGACGAGAGCATCGTCTCCAATGGTTATTCCGCCCTGGTCCTGAAACTGGCAGCCCGCGTTGATGAAGACGCGCTTGCCGATCTTCGTATTCTTCCCGCAGTCCGTGTGGAATGGCGGGAAGAGGGCAAACGACTCGTCGATCTCGCTAGCCGTCAGTCGCGACATGAGCTCGCGCACTTCCTCGGGCGTGTGGTACGAGCCGTTCAACTCCGCCGTGATCCTCAACGCCTCCTGCGAAAATGCGTGAAACGCCAGATGAAGCTCACTCCCAGCTGGAATGTACTCCGTCTCGGCCATCGCCTTTCTGAATTCTCCGGCTGTCATTCCCGATTCCCCCTGTGCAACGCCAACGGATTGAAAAAAGAAACGCATTTATTATAAGACGCCCGCCGGACAATAACAAATACCGATTTTCTATCGCCGTCCATAAATGACGCTTATTGCCGGATCTGCTAAACTCCCCGCAATGGACTTACGGATACTCAGGTACTTTCTCGCCGTGGCGGAGGAAGGCAACATCACCCGCGCCGCGCGCAGGCTGCACGTCTCGCAACCGGCGCTTTCGACGCAACTCGCCGCGCTCGAAGACGAACTCGGGCAGAAACTGTTCGTGCGCGGGCCGCGCGGAACCACGCTGACCGAAAAAGGCATCGCCCTCAAACGGCGCGCGGGCGACCTCGTGGATCTTGCCGGGAGGATCGAGACCGAAATCAAGGACAAAGACGGCGGAGGACTTTCCGGAGCGGTCTCCATCGGCGCGGGGGAGACGCCGGCGTTCCGCTTCGTGGCCCGTGCGGCGCACGAACTCCACCGCGGCAATCCCAGATTGCACTTCTCAGTCACGTCCGGCAACGGCGAAGACATCCTCGCCCACCTTCGCGAAGGAACGTTCGACCTCGGCGTGCTTGTCGGCCCGGGGCGGTACGAAGGGTTCGACTATCTGACGCTGCCCTGCACGCACCGCTGGGGCCTTGCCGTCAGGAACGATTCGCCGCTTGCCGCGGAAAAGCGGATTTCGCCGGGCGACGCGAGTGGCGTTCCGCTCGTCTGTTCGCGGCAGGCGATGGCAAAGGAGTTTCTCGCAGGGTGGTTCGGCTGCGCTTTCGGAAGACTCAATGTGGTAGCCAGCTACAACCTGTTCTACAACGCCGCCGTCCTAGTCGAATCCGGCATGGGCGCGGCGGTGTGCATCGACGGCATGATCCCGCACGAGTTCGCGGAACGCGTCGTGTTCCGCCCGTTCGCGCCGGCACTCGCAAGCGACGTCTATCTCGCGTGGCGCAAAAACGCCTCGCTGTCGCCTGCCGCCAAAGCGCTCGTGGATGCGCTCAGAAAAGACGTCGCCGCCCGGGGGGACCGGTGACAGGGCTGTTCGCGTTAAACGATATATGGTAAAATGCCGGGCATGAAACAAGGCCAGAACCGTTCCGCCGCATGGCGGGGAATCGTGCCAAAGACGGCGGAAAGCCTGCTTGCCGCCATCGCCGATCCCGGGGACCATGCGCGATGGGGGGAGTTCGTCGCGCGCTACACGCCGATGATGCGCATGTATCTCGCCCGCCGCTTTCCCGCCGCCGACGCGGAGGATATAATCCAGGAGACGTTCATTTCGCTCGTCAAGGCCATTCCACGCTACACGTACGTACCTGAAGAAAAGGGCCATTTCAGGAGTTACCTGACGGGCATTCTCCACCACAAGGCGGCCAATGCAGTGGAATGCGACATCCGCCGCAGGAAAGCGGAATGCGCCCATACCGAGGAGGAACACCGGGAGAGGCGCGAGGAAAAAGAATGGAGAAGATCGGCGATGGAGATTGCGCTCCAGCAGCTTCTGGCCGACGAATCCATGCAGCCGAGAACGCGCGAAGTTTTCAGGCGCGTCGCCGTGAACGGCGAAAAACCGGCCGAGGTGGCGGAATCGTTCGGAGTTTCCCTCAACGCGATATACCAGATGAAAGACAGGGCGAAGCGCCGCCTGAAGGAACTCGTCGCGGCTCTTGAAGCGGCGGTCGAGGCGTGAGATGCCGTTCCGGCCATGCACGAAGACGAGATAGACGGTTTTTTGTCCGGCCACGAGCCCGTAGAAAGCCCGGCGTCGCTGAAGACCGGGGCCCGTCTCGGCGCCTGGCGCGTAGACGCATTCATCGCAAAGGGCGCAAGCGGCGAAGTCTACCGGGTCGTGAACGTCGAGACCGGCGCGGAGGGCGCGGCGAAAGTCTTGACGCGCACCGACGCGGCGCAGAGGGAGAGATTCAGGCGCGAAGTCTCCTTTCTCCGCGAGTCCGGCGGCGGGCCGTTCCCGGAACTTTTCGACGCGTTCGAGGCCGACGGCCGCGAAGTATCGGTGATGGAACTTCTCGAACCGCTGGAATCGCCGCCCGTCCCCGGCGACGGGGATGTCGCCTCGCTCGTTCTGGCCGTCGCCGGCGGCGTAGGGGCGCTCCACGCAAAAGGTTTCGTCCACCGCGATCTCAAACCGCAGAACATCATGCGGCGGAAGGGCGGCGGACCGGTCATAATCGATTTCGGGCTGATGAAGCGGGTGGACGCCGCGGCGGAGGATTCCGGCGCAGGATCGGTGGCTACTCTTTCAATCGTAGACGGGCATGCCGTGGGGCTCGGAACGCCGCATTACTCCGCGCCCGAGCAGTTCACCGGCGGAGGCGTGTCGTTCGCGTCCGACATCCACGCGCTCGGCGTAATGGCGAACGATTTCTTCGGCGGGCGTCCGCCTGCATGCTGGAAGAAAATCGTCATGCGCGCGACCAGTTCCATACCCGGGCAGAGATACCGCGACGTGGGCGCGTTCATAAAGGCCGTCAAGGCGCGGCACCGTTTGCGCAACGCGATTCTCGCCTTGGGCGCGGTCGCGGCGGCGGTGGCGGCCGCGTGGACCGGCATGCGGGCGCACCATGCCGCTGACGGCGCGCGGTGGAGCCTCGGAGAGTCTTTCAAAACGCCGCTCGTGCGGGAACTCGCGCTTCCGGGAGGCGGGACGATGGCGTTCGCGGCCATTCCTCCAGGCACGTTCCGGATGAGCAACCAGGAAGGCAAGGGAACGCATGAAACGACTTTGACGCGGCCGTTCTGGATCACGCGCACGTGCGTTTCCGCCCGCGAGACGCGCGCTCTCCTGCCGTCGGCGGAGCGCGACAGGGCGATGAAGGAGATCGAGGGGAAATTCCCCCGGTACGATGTCGCGATTGCGGATTTGAAGCACAAAGACTACGAAACGATATGCCAAAGGCTCAATGCGCTCTACGCCGGATCCCTGCCCGAAGGATACGAATTCAGGCTGCCGACCGAAGCGGAACTCGAGTACGCGCTGACCGGGGGAGGGACGGAGGAAATCGCCGTTGTCGACACGGAGGCGCTCGCCGGGCTTGAATGCGCGGACGTCGCGACGAACGGCGTAAAGGGAGTCGCGTTCATGCCGCGGAACGAAATAAACGGCTGGGGCGTCTTGTTCGGCTTTGCAAAAAGGGTCCACGTATACGACACATGCGACGGCACGGTATGCGTGTTCCCCGGCGGAAGGAGCGCTCCGCGCGTGCCGTACGGCGGGCCCAACGCGATCGGCAAGGTGCTGGCATACAAAGACGGAGAGACCGATCCTGTGAGACGGGGAAGATTGAACATGTCGCGCGTCGACGGAACGCTCCGTTTTGCAAGTTCCGGCAAGAACGTCTCCGGGCTTGCGCGCATCGCCATCGCGCCGAAATCTCTCCGCGTCTATCCCGCAAAGCGCTGACGAATGGAGCCTTGGGCTCTCGCGCAGAGACGCAGAGGCGCAGAGAAGGTTTCAGGCACCTGTCGCCGGCGGACGGGACGACATCCAGCGACCTCCGCTTCTCCGCGCCTCCGCGTGAGACAAAACATTGCGCTTATATGAAAAATTCCGCGTAAGATTTTCCATTGTCGCGGGAATATTCAGTAGAGGCATGGAAAGCCTTGTCGCGGAGCGGATTGGAATTTTGCCGTGTAAAATTCCGCCGGTTGCGCACATATTGCGCAATTTGCGGTATTATACGGGCAAACGCGACTGATTCGTTTCGTTCGGCTCAAGAGAAACCTGGAAAGTTCGCTTGTATGGGCCGGGAGAAAAGGATGATTACGCTCTTTCGGAGCGCGTCGTCTGCCGTATCTCGTACAGGGCTTTTCCAGGGCCTCTCTTGAAACACGGAAGGAATTGCGCCCTCTTTCTTTTCCGTGAACGGAACAAGGGCACAAGGATAAAACCATGAGAAGACCGATATTGATTGTACTAGGAACGTCATTTGGGATGTTCTTTGCGGGATGTATGTCTATGGAGGAAATAAAATCCGTCGGCGGCAATATGCTCAACGAAACAAGGAATGCGGCGATAGCAACAGTGCTTCAACCCGCCGCGCAACCGACTCCGCAGCAGACCGCGCCTGTCGTCCAAAAGCCGAAGCAAACGCCCGCCGCGCAACCGGCTCCGCAGCAGACCGCGCCCATTCCTCCGAAACCGGTGCAAGTACCGTCCAATCCCGAAGAGGCCTTTGAATTTGCATTCAAGACGGAGTTTGAACATCCCGGCGAGGGCCTTAAGATTGCAAAAAACGTAAAAATAGATGCGGTCAAGGCCACGGAGTTCATCATGACCCAGGCGAAGGGGTTGCTTGAAGAGATTGACTCGGCCCAACAAAAACTCAAGATTCCGGGACATGGTATCACTGCCGCCCAGATAAATGAACTCATGAAAACTTTCGACGCATTCTACGCTGCAATCAAGGTGTTTGCGCCGTTTGCGACCGACGGAAAGACGATGCTTGAATATCTTGCCCTTGAAAGAATCAAGAAATCCAAGGGTACAGATTACGATCTTTACACACCGTTCTACGGCATTGCGCGCACCGCTGCGCTCGCAAGTCTGAGCGATGACGACAGGAGTAAACTTCTCGAAGTCGATGATGTCGTATATTTGCGGAACTTCAAATTCATCCTCGACACCTCTCTTGCCGCCAAGCGGCACGATGTACAAGCCGGCATGTCCGACAAACGCGCGCGCATGGCACACGCCGGAGTTTCAGCCGAAGGTATGGGCGGCTGCTATGAAGAGCCCGAATACGACTACCTTGTCACGGAGTCTGAACTTGTAGCTCTCTTTAATGACAAGTCCTTGGGCGAGAGGCTCCTCACCGAGCGCCGCAGCCGTGCCGAAAAGAAGCTCGCCCGTGAAAGGGCCGACCGCATAAAAGCACTGCCGCCCGCTGAACAAAAGTCCGAAATTGACAAGATACAAGACCCCAACGAGCGCAAAAACACTGTTTTCGCAATCATCGACTCGCTCAAGGACTTCGAAAGAGTGACGGACTCCCATAAGGAGATGCTTAAGACCATTCCTGCCAAAGATCTCGCCGCACAACTGCGTCTGGCGGCAAAAGAAATGCGCGGCAACGAGCAGCAGTACCGCGCTTCCGGCCCCGCCGCTGCGGCGGCAATCAAAGACCAGGCCGTCATAAAAGATCTTCTTGTGGACGACCCGTCATGGGCGCACGAAATAGGCCTGGAAAAGGATTTCGGCAAGGCATACACAGCACTGCTCAAAAACTGCACTGACGACGACGTCCTTGAAAAGGTTTTCCGTGAGGCCAAACCAGACGAGGACGATCGTATCGTAAGCAAGTGGGAACTGCGCAACGTCTTCAAGTATATGAGCGCCGAACGCCGTGCAAAACTCCTTGCCGAAGCGTGGGGACGGGCGGACGAGGCCGCAAAATCGAATGTTGTCGTAAAAAGATACTACCTTGGCATGAGCCTTGCCGACTTCTGTCTTGTCAACGATGCCAACGGCATGTCCGCCACTGCAAAAACCGATAATCAAGAACGCATTACTGACATCTACTTCAACAACGATAAGCGTGATAGTTTCCTCAATGTCGGCAAGGGCATGGATGGTATCGCAAAGTTCGTTGCGCTTTATTGCAAAGTCCCTGACGGAGTAGATCTTTCGCAGAACAGCCGCACGGAGATGAAGAAGGTTATGCGCTCCATCAAGCATCTTAATTTTGATGACAACAAACCCGGTAAATATTGGTGGGAGTATTCTAACTTTGCAAAATACGTTGATCATCCGCACAACTTTCAGGTGGAGATCCAAGACGAAAACGGTCAGTTGACGCTGCGTTACCCTGTGGACGAGGGTGTTATCGGCACTGTGGACAAGACCCAGGAAGAGCAGGACAATCTACTCAACGCGTTCTTGTGAATTGCAAGAGAAACGAGTAAATTTTCTGAAGATGTTCCCGAGGGGTCTTGGCAGCAGCTCAAAGAGTTTCATAAGGGGTTCCTTTCTTGGGATAGACATTGATGATGGCGCGGCGACCCAGGCTAATACGCCCGGGCTTGTTTAAGA
>CACYEO010000145.1 GCA_902773475.1 uncultured bacterium
CACGACCTTGCCGGGCTGCGGAATCTCGTCCGCCCCAATCGCGCACCATCCGTCGGACTCGGCGCGCACCGTTACGTTTCGACGGACGATTCTGCCGTCCTCGACAGTGAACACCGCGCTTTTGCCGTCCGGCATCGGATTCACCGCGGACGCAGGAAGCGCGGGCGCATCGAATGAAGAGAACACGACCTGTGCGTCGATGAGCATTCCAGGGCGGACGTCGTCGGAACGCGGCACGATGGTCCGGACTTCGAAGGTGCGCGTCGCAGGATCGACCGTAGGCGACTTCCACGCCACCGTACCGCTGCCGATCCTCGTCTTGCCGGTCTCGACCGCCTCGTAGTGCGAAGCGTCAAGAGAAAAACGCACTTCGCAGGGGCCGCAATCCTCCAGCAACAGCACAGGCGTTCCAGGTCCGGCATAGTCGCCGACGTCCTTCACCTTCTTCACGACTGTTCCCGCAAACGGTGCACGCACCCTGGAATCGTCCAGATTCTTCTTCGCAACCGCAAGACCGGTTTCAGCCTTCGCAAGCTGCGCCTTGGCCCCAAGCAGCCGCGCGGCGGAGGTCTTGCCGCCGAGCCTGGCCTTTTCCGCCGAATCTACCGTCACCGCACCGGCCTTGACAAGCCGTTCCATCCGCGCGAGGTCGGCACGGGCCTTCGCGTCCGCCGCCTCCGCCTGCGCGAGCGCAGCCTTTGCGAGGCGTATGTCGTCCCCTGCGGCCCGGACGGCGTTTTCAAGATTGACGCGGTCCACTTCGAACAGCGCCGTCCCGGCCTTTACTGAGTCTCCCTCCTTTACGAGCAGCGCGTCTATCACGCCCGGGACGCGTGCGGCCGCGGCGGCGGAGGTCTTCGCGCGCACGGTTCCCTGCACAAACGCGGTTTCAGCGAAGGTTCTCGTCCGTACCGTGCATGTCTTTACGCGCGGGCGCGTATCGGCTGCGGCGTTCTGCGCGGTGTCCGCGCTGTTTTCGCATCCCGCGAGCATCGTCGCCGCCAGGGCGCACACGGCAGCCGTTTTCAGTTTGCAATCCATCATCATGCCTCCTTCAGAATCCGATTCCAACGCCCATCGCCTGGCGAAGGGCTATTTCCGAAAGCGCGACGGCATATCGCGCTCTTTCCGCGCGCACCTGCGCGGCATCGCGCTCGGTCCGCCTGTCGAGAAGGCGCGACATCGTCTCCTCGCCTTCTTCAAAAAGCCTCTCCGCTTCCTTGCAGACCAGTTCCGCCGCGTTTGAAGCCGCGAGTGCGGCCGCAAGCGCTTCGGACGCGCGCCTCCAATTGCGCCACGCCTCGACGGTGGCCGTCACCACGGCGAGCATCCTGTCTTCGCGCATTTTATACTCTGCCTCGCGCCGCGCGCGCGCGGCGCGGTAGTTCTGGACGGAACGGAATCCTTCGAACGCCGCCCATGTGCCCATGAGCGCCCCGTTCCAATAGCGGGCGGCAAGATGGTCCAGCGTCATTCGCTGCCCGCCCGCCTCTCCCATGACATTCGGCAGGAAGCCTGCCAGAGCCTCCAGCACCTGGGCCTTGCGCAGCTCGACCGTCTGGTCGGCGATGTAGAGCTCCTTGCGGTTGACGAGCGCCTGCCACACCACTTCCTGAATGGACATCTCCCGCATCGCCGCGCCATCGACTTTTACCGGCACGCCATTCGTGCCTCTGAGCGTCCATGGCAGTCCCGTGACGCGGGCGAGCGAATCGCCGTCCACTTCAAAAGCGGCGAGCGGCCAGAGCCGCATCGTCTCGCAAAGCTTCGCGCGCGCCGCAGCCGCAGCGTCCTCCGCCGCGCGGAGCGACACGGCCGTGGAGGCGAGCCTCGCCGCCGCGCGGGCTGCGTCCGATTCAAGCGCATAGCCTTCGCGCACAAGGGCGGAGAGCCGGTTCGTGAGCGCGACGTCGCTCTCAAGCTGAAGGGCGCATGTGCGGCGAACCCGCTCCGAGACAACGGCCTCGTGGTAGATCGCGGCAGTAGCGGCATCAAGCATTTCCGAAGCGCGCTCTTTGGCAAGATCGCCTACTCTCACTCCGTACTGCGCCTCTGCGAACATGATCCACGCAACAGGCGCGAACACCGGCTGCGTGAGCGATATGGATGCAGTGTCGCCGAATGTCCGCCCCGCATCGAACGAATACTGCGCGTAGTCGCCCTTCAAATTATTGAACACGCCCCGTCCGTAGGCCATCTCGACGTTCGGCAGAAAGGCCGAAAAAGCCGTCGCGCGGTTGACGCGCGCCAAAGTCGCATCAAGTTCCCGACCCACCGTCTTCAGCGATCTCTCGCGCACGATCGCAACAGCGTTGGAAAGAGCGATTCGTCCGTGCGACGCCTCGATGATTCCGGCTGTCTCTTCTTCGAGTGTCGCGGCGAGATTCTGCGCGGCTTCACGTCTTTCTTCGAACCCGGGGTTCGCGCATCCCGCGACAAGGAAGGCTGCAGGCACGATTGCCGTAAACAATCGTTTACCAGTATGCGGAAAAAATCTTCCGGCCGTTCTTGATTCCATGGATTTTCAGTATTCCTTTCTGTCGAGACGCGCAAACACGCCTGAGGCTATTTCGTCTGCAATGCGTCCCGTCCACTGCTGTTTAGGAACTCCCGCGGGGCGGAACGGCCTTTGCCAGACTTCGGCCAGAAGAGCGTAAATGCTCACCTGCGACCAGACGGACGAGAGGAGAGACAGCGTCATCTCTTCCGACTTCGATCCCGCCGCCTCTATCAGGCGGCGGAAACATCTGAACATCGGCCCGAGGAACTCCCTCTGCAGATATTCGTGCATCGACGACGGTGCGATCATCTCGTGCCGGAAGATCCCGGCGGCGAAGCAGGCCGGCGCGCGGGACGCGGACGTGATCTGTATCGCCCGCGAAATCCACTCGCGGATGGCTTGTCGGTACTCGTTTTTCGTCGCGCCGTCGCGGTAGAGCCGCGCGAGAGGAATGCCCAGCCCGTTGAAGAGCATGCGGCACACCTCTGCGTAAAGTCCCTGCTTCGAACCGAAGTAGCGGCTCACAAGTGCGATGTTCGCGCCGGCCTTCGCGCATATCCCGCGCACGGTGGCGGAACGGAAACCGCGCGCGGCGAATACATCCGCCGCCGCGTCTATGATCGCTTTGCGCGTATCGGTTCTCCCGGTATCCGGCATTGTTCCCCTTTTGTCGTAAACAGACGTTTACAGAATATCACATCTCGCCTGCGGACGCAACACGGGAGCACGCGCGGAGCCGTGATCACGCCGCTTTCGTTCACAGGCGGAAACATGCCGGCCCCGGTCAAGCCGCCATTCCATGCACCGTCCGGCATCAGCATTCCCGTTGCGCTTTCTTGCCAGAACCTCTTGCCGCCGCTGAGCCGAAAAAGAAAACAAAGAATTGAGGTTCGTCAGCCGAAGTTGAGAACTGCTCAATCTCGAAAATATCTACGCTTATTACCTACATGCGTACTTCCGCTCAGTCGCGACATCCGGCCTCAAGGCGCTCTATCTTTTCAAGGAAGGCGCGAATGCGGGAATCGGCCTTGCCGCGTTCCATCGCGCTCACAACGGCCTGATATGTGCCCAGCCGTTCGCCGAATGCCTGCTGG
>CACYEO010000146.1 GCA_902773475.1 uncultured bacterium
CCTTCTTCGCTTTCTTCGCTGCAATAAGTGCCGCCGTATCGCCCATTACCATGCCCCCGCAACTCCGCGTGAGAATTCAATGCGGAAAATTCTTCTCGCGCAAAAATCATCGCGGAGACCGCCTCGCGTGCATGAAAAAGGGCGCACTTCCTCTCATGCACTCCTCGGAAGCCCTGCAACGGGCCTTAGCGAATACATGAAGAGACAATGCGCCCAGCCGGGCGCATCATCACTTACATGCCGTTCCAAACTTGAAATAGTGGTAGTATTTCGACTGAACGACTTGTTAGCGTTGATGCTAAATTCTCAAACGCCCGGCGGGATGGGACAAGTCATGAGCCGTGGATTGCAAGTGCGAGTCGAACTCAAACACTCAAAAACCCAAACACTCAAACACTTCTCCGTTCCGTTTTCCGGACTATGTCCCCGCGCCGCGCAGTGCGCCTCGCGGGATGCGCGTATGATACCAAAAAAAAGGGGTTCAGAGGGGTGAAAATCGAGGGTTTTTGCGTTTATTCCGCTCTTTTGATGTATCATAAACACCAACACTGGAAACCTACATCAAACCCTTGTTTTCCGGGGCGGCACATGCACTCCGGGGATAGATGCAAAACACTGCCCCTTTTCGGGCGTGTGAAAAAAAGTGTATTTTCGCGCTCAGGACTCGGACGACGGCGCGGAGAGGCGGCGGATGATCGACTGCGCGGTGAACTCTTTGATCTCGCGGTGGCGCGGCACCGGCTGGCAGGCACCCGTTATCACGTTGCGCCAGAAGTCGTGCCTGCCCACCGTGCGGACGAGCACGCAACCCTCTTCGCGAAGGCGCGCCAGAAGGTCGCGCCGCTTCACGCAAGCTCCATCACGCCGGAACGGCACGGCGTGGCCGACGGTATCTCGCCCTTGGACACCATCACGTTTATGCCATCGCGCAAGTCGCGGAGCATGTCGCGCAGCTCGGCGAGCGTGTCGCCCTCCGTCAGGTAGTCCGGGTAGTCGTTCCAGTAGCCGATGTAGCCGCCTTCCTTCGCGGGCCAGTATGTGTATGGTATCTGCATGGTGAGTAGTATACCACACCCCTTTTCGGGCGTGTGAAAAAGTATAAAAAGGTGGTTGCGGGCGTTAAATGTCTGTGGCATTCTGCCAAAAGAGGCCTGGGGAACGCGCGGAAGGAGCCGGCGCGTGCGCGGCGGAACCTTTTTTTTGGTATCATACGCGCGCTCTTGTCTATCGCACCGCGTTTCCGGGCGGAGGCTGGGCTTGAAAATGACGGGAAAGGGATTGTCATGACGGTAAAAACCGTAAATACTTCGCATGGAGGCGGTTGCCCGGTTTCCCGCGGCGATTGCGCCGCGAGCCGCGTTTCTCGTCCGTTTTTTGCGGCTTTTGCGATGCTCGCGGCGTGCGCGGCGTATGCCGCGCCGGCGATGCCGAAGATAATCGCGCACCGGGGAGAGTCGCATGAACGGCCCGAAAACACAATGGCGGCGTTCCGTCTTGCATTCGAGCGCGGCGTAGATGCCGTGGAATGCGATGTGCAGGTGACGTCGGACAACGTTCCGGTCATAATCCACGACAGCACGACAAAGCGCACCGCAGGGCCGGATTTCAACTATAAAATCGCAAATACTCCATGGGACACGCTGAAGGACGTGAAAGTGACGGCGTTCGCCGCGCACGGCACCGATTGGTCTGCAAGCGAATGGGCCGGCGAGACGATTCCGCTCTTTTCGGACTATCTCGACCTTCTGAATTCGAACGGAACCACCGTCGCCGTGGTCGAGCTGAAGGCGAACTCGTCCGCTTTGATAACGGCCGTGACCAATGCCGTCGCCGCGGCGGTCGCGGCCGGAACGCCCGCCACGAAGGACCGGCTGGTATTCATTTCGTTCCACCCTGCGATGGTGTCGCAGATCCGCGCCGCGCTCCCCGGCTACAAGGCCCGGTACATACGCGGCAAGGCGCCGCCAACGGCGGCGGGCGCGATTTCCGCCCTGCGCAGATGCAAAGCGACTGGCATAGACGTGAACTATTCGTCCGGCGGGTACAACCCGGGATACATCAAAGCCCTTGCAGACGCAGGCTTTGAATTCGCAATATGGACGTGCGACGATTCCGACGCCGCGTATGCGCAGGCGGCGATGGGCGTGAAGTACATAACGACAAACAGGGCGAAATCGACGGCGGACGCTCTTGCGTCCCGCCCCGCGCCCGGTGAACCGGATCGGGCCGTGTTTCGTTCATACAGGAAATGAATGCCAGAAAATTAGCAGTAGGTTGGTTTGACAACAAGCCGTTCCGCGCGGCCTGCGAACCGTATCTGCCCCGCATAAAAGAAGTGTTTTTCGCCTGGCCCGGCGTGACCGCCAGCCGTCCGATGGACGATTGGACGCCGGAGCGCCGTGCGCAGATCGTTTCCGACCTGAAGTGGGCGAGGCGTTCCGGGGTGGAACTCGACACGATATTCAACGCGAACTGCTACGGCGACATCGCCATGACCGCGGAACTCGCAGGACATGTCAGCGATAAACTCCGCGAAATGGACGCCGAAGGCCTTTTCCCGGATCATCTGACCACCACCTCCCCCTTCATCGCCAAGGTCGTGCGCACGCGTTTCCCTTCGCTGAAAGTGCGTTTTTCCATCAATATGGACATAGCGGCGACGGGCGCGCTGGAGTACGTGACGGATCTTTTCGATTCTTTCTACGCCGGGCGGAACGCGCACCGCAGGCTCGACTACGTGCGGAAAATGTCCGCCTGGGCTGCCGCGCACGGCAAGATGATGGGGCTGCAGGCGAATCCCGGATGCCTCAGGAACTGCCCGTTCCACACTTTCCACAACAATCTGCACGGCCACGGGCGCATGAGGCAGTCGGGCGCGGCGCAGGAGTTCGGATTCACGAATTTCCTGTGCCGTACCGTGTTCGAGCGCGGGCGCTACGAAGAATTCATGCGCGCGATATGGCTGCGGCCGGAGGATCTGCCGCTCTACGAGCCGTATGCAGGCGTGGTGAAGCTTGCGACGAGGCGCCATCCCAATCCTGAAAGGATAATTGCGGCCTACGCGGAATGCTCTTACGACGGCGATCTGGCCGAGATAATGGATCCGTTCTACCGCTTCCCGAAGGCGATCGACAATGCCGCGCTCGGCGCTTCCGCGCTTTGGCCGCAGGTGCGCGACTGCCCCGATGCGGACAACTGCAGGCATTGCGGCAAGTGCGCCGCGCTTCTCGCCGAAGTGTTCAAGGACCGGCGGGAAGACGGGCCCGGCATGTCCGGCGCGTTCCGCGAATTTTTCGGCGGCTGACGCCGGCTCCGCGCCGCGGTTTCCCTTCCGGCTCGCCGCAAACCGCTCTCTCGTCTCACGTCTGTCGTCTCTCGTCTCGCGTTCTAGAATCCTAGGCGGGCGCGAGACATTAGACGCGAGACGCGAGTAAATCCTGTCTAAAAACCAAACACTCGAACAAGGTTTTGCGCACCCGGTTGCGGAGTTGAAAAACAAGGGCGGAAAATGTATAATTCCCCCTGTCACAACAGGAGGTTTACCATGGATATTACAAGACGGGGATTCCTTTTCGGCTCCGCGGCCGTCGCCGCTCTCGCCGGACGTTCCACTGACAAAATCGGCCTTAGGCCGCTCAAGCCCGGCGAAAAGCGCCGCGCGGCCATGATTGGATGCGGCATACAGATGCGCACCGCGCTTCTGCCGTCGTTCCTAGGAAAGGCTCCGGGCACAAAGGGCGTCCGCCAATTCGTCGATGTCGTCGCCGTGTGCGACTGCGACAAGGCCCGCCGCGAACAGGCGCGCAACGCCGTGAACAAGGCTTACAGGAATTCCAGCTGCAAGGCGGTTGCGGATTTCCGCGACATTTTGAAAGACCCTTCGATCGACATGGTGTGCATTGCCACGCCCGACCACTGGCATGCGTACATCAGCGTGGAAGCGATGAAGCAAGGCAAGGACGTGTACTGCGAAAAGCCGCTTACGTTTTCGATCGACGAGGCGAAGAAGGTCATCGCCGCCCAGAAGAAATACGGCCGCGTGTTCCAGACCGGTTCCATGCAGCGCAGCTGGAATGAATTCCGCACTGCCGCCATGGTCGTAAGGAACGGGTTCATAGGCGATGTCAAATACGTGGACGCCAACTACGGGCGCGGCGGCCAGAAACTCGGCGGGCCGAGCCATCCGTTCCGCTTCTGGGACGATCCCGCGAACGCGGCGAAGGAATCGGAAGGATATGAACTTCTCGGCGAAAAAGGCTGGGACATGTGGCTGGGGCCCGCGAAATGGCGTCCGTATTCGAACCAGCTCGCGCCCAAGGGCGTGAACAAGTTCTATCCCATGTTCTGGCGTTTCGACGACGATATCGGCAGCGGCTACAACGGCGACTGGGGCGCACACCACCTCGACATCGCCCAGTGGGGCCTTGACATGGACGATTCCGGCCCGTACAAG
>CACYEO010000147.1 GCA_902773475.1 uncultured bacterium
GAAAGATATGCAGCCACGTCTGCGCCGCGAAAGCCGTATATGGCCTGCTTGGGATCGCCCACGACCAAAAGGAATCCCTGCGCCGGCAAAGGCACGCCGCCGCCTTCGAGACGATTGACCTTTGCGCCGAAAATGCGGCGGAAAATCGTCCACTGTTTCCTGTCGGTGTCCTGAAACTCGTCAACAAGCGCTATGCGGTAGCGACGGCGTATCGACTCCAAAAGCGCGCTGCGGGCGCCCGAATCTTCGCGCTCCGCCTCTTCTTCGATCACACGTGCGGCGCGTGTGACAAGATCGTCGAACGTCAAAGCCGCCGCCTCCGCCTTCAGGCGTTTGAACTCCGGCCACGCCATCCGGACGAGGTCACCGGCCATCTGCCCCTTTACAACAGCTGCGACGTTCTGGACGGCATCGGCGAACCGTTTGAGGTCGGGACGGACGTCCTGCAGTTTGACGCCCTTTCCCAATCCGGTCACGCGCGGATTCAGATAATTGCAGCATTTGGCGCATTCGACGGCGGACAGGACGAAACCGGACAGATTCCCGGGATCAAGTCCCTTGACAGCTTCGGCAATATTCTTGCACGCGGACAGGAACTTCGGTTCGTCGGAGCGGTGTATCGAAACTTCTCCGGCATCAAACGCGGTAGATGCGGCGGTGGCGGCCAACTCCCTCAGCGCAGCATCGTCCATGCGCGGCGGCTCCGGCGGCTGTTCATCCCTTGCGGCGAAATCGTCCAGTTCCTTTTCGGCCTGCACCGCAAGAGCGTCTGCGGAATCGAATCCGCCGGCCTCCATGAATGCGGCGTATGTTTCGGCGTAGCGCGCCTTGAATGTTGCGCCGAGCAGCGCGGCGCGAACGGCGCGGTGGACGAAATCGGAATTGGCGCAGCCGACATCCATTTCCATCGGCACGCGGTTCTCGAATGCGTATGCGGTGAGCAGTTCGCGGCAGAACGAATGGATTGTGCAAATCGTGGCTTCGTTGAAATCCGGCGACAGGCAGTGCGCCTCCTGGAGAATGGCGCGGATACGGTCCTTCAATTCGCCGGCCGCTTTTTCGGTATAGGTGACGAGCAGGATGTTCTTGATGTCCACGGGGCAGGTTTCGTCGGACACCAGTTTCAGCACGATACTCTGGAGCGCGTACGTCTTGCCAGTGCCGGCGGAAGCCTCGATTATGCCGTCGCGTCCGTACTGGAGTTTATTCCACACCTCATCGGCGCCGCCAAGACGCTTCGCTATGAAATCTCTGTCCGGAGTCATTGCGCACCTCCTTCGCCAGGGGATTCACGCGGCTCATCCTTTATTCCGGAGAACGGCAGTTGATAGCGCTCCGCGTAGATTCTCTCAAGCCCGGACGCATCGGGGGCGCGCCGGAATTTCTCGACCGCCTGTTCCACGACGAGGCTCTTGTCGAAGCCTCCGCCGCCTGCCGCGAATTCCTCGGCCGTCAGCCGCCCCAACGCGTCCTGCCAGTCGATTGCGCCGTCTATGCCGCGCTTCGCCTCCGACACCGACTTTGCGAGTTTCCTGCAAGTGAAATCCACATACCCGCCGCCGGTGCGCGGCGTTTCCAGATACTCCAGATAAGCCGCCGCCAGACCGTCCAGATATTCGCGAGCCTCATGCGGAGCCACCTCCCAGCGCCAACAGGCAGTCACGCCGGTTCCCGCGGAGACAACGCCCATTCGCAGCTTGCAGACACCTTCGTTTTGATTCCGTCCGGCGGCGTACATCAAAAATCCGATGAACGGCTCAAGCGTTCTTTCGGGCGGAAGTTTGACGTTCCGGTCCTTGAGAAAGCCGGTGACGAGAATGGACGTCTCCGCGCCGTCCTGGCGCCAATCCGGAACGGCACACGTATAACGGACATTTAGCGGCTTCTTTGCACGCCCAATCGTGGCAGGCAGATTCTGCCGGAATGTTCCGGTCCCGTCCGCGCCAATGCCGAAAGACGAAACAAATTCCAGCAATTCATTCCGTGTGACGTCAAGAGCATCATCAAACTTCTTTTCCGCAAAATCGCCGAGAAAACCCGCAGGGACGCAGCCGGAAAGCTGCAACGCGCGAAACGGCGTTTTGGAATCGCCCTTGTTTTCAAGCCATGCGCTTTCAAGATCCCATTTCACAGGGCCGTCCGGGATGCCAAGCGGCGAATCGGCGTCGAGCTCCGTGTCGCGGTATCCTTCAATTGCGATTCCAAAACGATAGCGCAGCACCGCGCTGAACGGCGACTTCAAAAATTCGGCAAGTTCGCGGGCGGACACTTCGCGACGGACCGCAGCGGGGGACTTGCCCGCCTCGCCGCCAGACGCGCCGGCGCAACCGGCATCCGCAGCTTCCGTGTCAGGACTGCAGGAAAGGCCTCTCCTCAAGGCGGCGGCGGTGCGGGCGACGCGCGAATACGTGGGCAGAAGTCCGGCCTGAGGGTCGTCGGGCGACCATACGACATCGCCGACGGGATCCGGAAGATCCGACATGTTCTTTTCGCCGCGTTCAAGAAGGGGATAGTTCTTGAACTCCTCGAACGCGCCGCTTTCGACAATGGCGCCGGCGAAGTCCTCCAATTCGCGGACAAGCCCGGAAGGAAACAGTTCCGCATCCTTTTCGATATCGCGGTTGGGATAGGTTATGACAAGCCTGTCGCGCACGGACATCAACGTTTCAAGGAAAAGGTATCTGTTCATTTTGGGAGGCGTGACGTCGCCGAGCCGCCAGCCCGTGCCGCGCACGTCCAGCACACTGCACACCCCGGTGCGTCCGGGGAACCCGCCTTCGCCCAGCCCGAGAACAAACACCTGCCTGAACGGCACGGGCCGCATCGGCTGAAGCCCTGCGATCGTGACGCCATGCGTGAGATATCCGCCCTTGCGGCAGGAAATCCCGCCGACGAAATGCTCCACTGCGGCAACGGCAAATTCGCAATCGAGTTCGCCGGGGATGATGTCGAGATTTTCGAGGACAAGCAATATCTGCCTGCGGACGGAGCCTTCCAGCACACTCTCCCCGGGCACTGCCAGAAAGTCGTCCATCAACCCCTTGAACGCACGCGCCCAGCAGAACGCTGCGGCGGGCCGGCCGAAGACCTCCTTCACCCGTCTGTAAAGCAGTTCCACGATTTCGGAAAACCGCAGATCAGGGCCGCCGGAGCCGGCCGGCGGCGGAATTTCGCGGCCGGCCGCACTGCATCCGCCGTCAAACACCGTCGCAAGCCGCAGACGCGAAAGCGCCCAGTCCCAGTTGAAGAGCGACTCGCCCGCGCGCGTTTCAAAACCGTCGAACGCGCCGATTTGCACTGTGGCCTTTCGCCATTCCTCCACATCGCCGGGCGTAAATCCGAGCGCTGCCTGGACGCATGGATTGTCCAATACGGCAAACAGCGTCTCGCGCGAAAGCCCCCTGCGGGCAAGGGCTGCCAGCGCGAGAAACCCTGCAAGAAACTTGCTGTCCTCGCTTGCGGACGTATCGACAAGACCGTACGGCACTTCTCCGCGGGCGTCGAAAACCGACTCGATGACAGGACGGTATTTCGCCATGTCCGGCACAAGCACCGCGATGTCGGAAAACGAACATTCGCCCCACGGACGCCCGCCGGAGCCGTCCGGCTTCCAGACGCTTCCAAGAATCGCATTGTAGACAAGCTCCACTTCGCGACGGATGCCGGGAGCGCCGACAATCTGGAGCGACGCATCCTGCGGCATTTTCTCCAGAGCGCCCGTGCGGCGGCAGATTGCATTCTGGATCGTCCCCAGAAGCGTGGGAGCGCGCGGGCGCGCGGGAGGCGCCACGCACGTCCACTCGAAATCGATGCTGCCGTCGTTTTCCTCCTCCAGTTCCACGAGAAGCCGCATCGTCTCGCGCCCCGCTATGCCCCACTGGCGCAAAAGCGGATTTTCGATTTCGATATCTTCGTTGTCCGCCTGGGCTTTGCCGAGTTTCCCGACGCGCTCCGCCTTCGTTTCGATATCGCCCCAGTATTCAAGACACACATTGTTGTGGTAGAACACGATTTCATGCGTGCGGGCGAGCCAGACGAGAATCCTCGTCTGCAAAAGGGAAAGCGTAGACTGTCCGAAGAAATAAATGCGTTTGGACGGACCTGCGGGCGGAGAGTCTTTCACGCTGTCGTAAAGCTGGCGCAGGGACATACGCTCCCCTCCGGCGGGAAACACTCCGCCGGCCCCCCACAGCGCGCGCGCAAGAGCCGCCTCGCCGGCCTCGGCGCTCTCCGGCGCGGGCGTTCCCGTGCCGTCGGCGTTCCGGCCCGCAAGCCAGTTCGAAACTATTTCAGGGCGCCGGACCTCGTATGCGTCCATGAGATTCGCAAGCGCCGTCGCCAGCTGCCACGCCATACGCGCGGCGCTCTGCGCATCGAGCCTCAACGCCTGTTCGCCGTTTCCGCCGCAGACATACGCCCTGAACGGCGCGAACTGCGCGAATTCAGGATGATCCGCGTCCAGAAGCACCGCCATGATCGCGTTCGCGTATGCGTTGTCCGGCAAAAGAGAGAACGGCCTGCCGGACGGAAGATTGCGCGAAAGCAGTTCCGAAAGCCTCTCTTCCATGAACGGGAAGGATACGCCTGCGCAAAGAGCGGGCGTCTTTGCGAACACGCGCATCCGGAGCCACTTGGCGATGTTCGTATTAGGCACGACGACCTGGGGGAAGTCGAACGGATCGCCGCCGGCGCGGTCCGCCTCCAGACGCTCCTTCAAATGCGACGCGAGATCCTCGATCCTGTCGCTATAGTAGATTTTCAATCCTGCCACGGTATTCTCCGGACATCTTCCTGTCCATGTCTATTGCAACGCCGCAAAACCGTTTTCCTTATTCAAGACCGCGCGGAACCGCGCAACAGATGGAACCCGGCTCCGGGCGCGCGGTTCCGGCCGCATGGCGATAGCATATCATAAATCCGCCGCGCGGGGCGGCGGAAATGCAGTGAAAGACGGTCCCGGCGGCAGACCGCAGGGGGGGGGAGGGGAACGATCGATGGTTTGCGCCGGGGCCGGCCCTTGTGGTAGACTTGCCGCCGACGGGAGATGCCGGGGAGCGGCGTCTCCAAACATCCAACAAAAAAAGGAAAGAAAAAAATGAAAAAGTTCCTCGCCTGCATCGCAATCGCGATCTGCACCGCGGCGACCGCCGCAACCATGACCCCTCAGGAAGTCGCGGTGAAATGCACCAAGACGATGATGAAGGGCGACATCGACGCTGCGGTCAAATACATGGACAAGAGCACTGCGCAGTTTTTCACCACCCTCATCACGGCGATGGCCGCGCAAAAGCAGGAATTGCAGGAGCAGCTGAAGAAGCAGGCCGCCAAGTACACGCAGATCAAAGCCGGCGAAACGAAAATAGACGGCGACAAGGCCACTGTCACGCTCTTGATGACGGACAAAGACGGCAAGGTCGAAGAGGAAAAAGTCGAACTGGTCAAAGAAGACGGCGAATGGAAGTTCCACTTCAAGATGTGATGCGGGGAATTACGGCAGAATCCGCTTTCGAATGAACGCCCGAACCGGAAAAGTCCTCGCCGCGGCGTGCGGCGCGCTTTCGTGCGCCGCCGTGCTGTACGGTTGCCGCATGCTGTTTTTACACATGGCGGATGTTTTCGCGTCGCCGTTCGAGGAAATGAGCCACGGCTGGTACGTGCCGCTGTTCTCCCTGTACATGCTTTTCAGGCGGCGCGCAAGCCTGCGCGCGGCGTTTGAAGAAGGCGCGCCGTACTTCGCAGGCCTCGCCGCGATTCTTCCGTGCCTCCTTCTTCTGTGGACGGGCACGCGCGGTCTGCAGATACGATTCTCCCAGGCGGGATTCATCGGGCTTTGCATCGCCATGCCGTGGGCGCTGTGGGGAAGACGGATGGCGCGGCTCGTCGCGGGTCCCGCGCTGTTTCTCGTTTTCACGGTGCCGCTTGGAAGTTTCCTCGGCGTGCTGTCCGTTCCGTTGCGGCTTTTCGCCGTGTCCGCCGCGGAAACGCTTCTGCACGGCTTTGGAATCGAAACCGTGCGCACGGGCACCGTTCTCGCCATTCCCGGCAAAATCACCGTGGACATCGTGGAAGGCTGTTCCGGGCTGAGATCGCTCTTCGCCCTGGTCACGCTCGCCGCCGCATACGGCTGGATCGCGCAGCCGACATGGACCAGACGCGCGATTCTCGTGATTCTCGCAGTTCCCGTCGCCGTAGCCGGAAACGTGGTGCGCAATTTTTCGATATGCCTTGTAGGGACCTGGTACGACAGGGATTTCGCGCTTGGGTTCTACCACGACTATTCGGGATACGTCACGTTCATAGTGGCGATCGCGCTCCTGCTCGCCGCATCCGACGGCATTGCGCGCGTCGCGCGCCGGTTCGCGCGCCGGGCGGATCCGGGCGAGGGGGAAAAGGACGCCGCCGTCTCCGGAAAAGCGGAAGAACCCGCAACCGCGCCAACGCCTCCGGCTCCGTGCGGACGGCTCCGCAGCGCGGTTCCCGTGGCGGCGGCGATCGCGGTGACATCCGTTTTCGCGGCGCTCGAAGCCGCCCCGGCGCCGGAATACAGGCCGATAACGGAGTTCTCGCTTCCCTGGCGGCTTCCCGGCGCATCGACCGACTTCCCGCTCTACTGCCAGAACCCGCAATGCGCCAACGCGACGGGCAAGATGGCGTCGCGCATTCTGCAGACGCGCATGCAGGACGGGAAGCCGCGGTGTCCGGCATGCGGCGGAGCGCTGCTTCCGCGCTCTGTTTCTGAAATGAACATCCTTCCCGCCGACACCAAAGTCGACAAGAAGATATACACGTTCGGCAATTTCACGTTCTCCGTATCCGCCGTGACAGGGGGAGAGTCGAAAGGCTCGATACACCGTCCGGAACTGTGTCTGCCGGCGCACGGAGGCCTGCTTACCGATCCGCGGGACATCGAAGTGCGCGGCATCCCGTTCCACGTGCTTTCGCACCAGAAAGGCCAGTCGCCCAAGGAGACGTTCGCCTACACGTTCTTCAACCGCAGCGGTTACAGGACGTCTTCGCATCTGGCGAGAATCTGGCGCGACACGGCAGACCGGTCCTTCGCGGGTGAGATAAACGGCTGGGTCATGGTCACCGTTTCCGGTTACGCGCCGTCGGGGTTCGACACGCTGAAAGATCCCGCGGCAAAACTCGAATTCGAGCGGTTCCTGACGCTGCTCGCCCCGTACCTTGAAAGGGGGGCCTCGAAATGAGCGAGTCCTTCGCCGAAACCCTCTGCGGCGTTTTTTCGTCCTTCTGGTCGGCAATCGCGGCCGCCGCGCCCTACTGGGGGATGCTGGCGGCGGCATTCGCCTTTTCCCTGGCGCTTACGCCGCTCGGCCGCGCCCTTTCCCGCAGGCTCGGCATGGTCGACCAGCCCGGTCCCCGGCGGATAAACAAAACCCCGATACCGCGCGGCGGCGGAATCGCCGTGTATTTCGCTTTCACCGCGGCGTTTGCGCTGTATTTTCTGCTGCCGGGCGAAAGGCCGTCCGCGCCAGGCATCGACGCGCCCTACATGGGACTCCTCGCCGGGCTTTCCGGCGCGCTCGTGGCGATAGGCTACGCGGACGACAAATTCGGGCTTCCGCCGCTCGTGAAACTCGGCGGGCAGGTCGCCGTCGCCGCGCTCTCATGGTGGCTCGCCGACTTTTCCGTCCTGTCCGGACTGTGCCATCTGACCCCCGCGCAATTCGGCGGCGCATGGTGGTTCCACGCGGCCGACGCGGCGATTACGGTATTCTGGCTGTGCGGCGCGATAAACGCGTTCAACCTGATAGACGGACTCGACGGTCTGGCGAGCGGCCTGGCGGTGATAGCGGCGTTCGGAATGTCCGGCGTGATACTGTTCACGAACGCGCCGTCGGGGGCGTCGATTCCGTACTTCGCCCTCGCAGGGGCGTGCCTCGGATTCCTGCGCTACAACTTCTACCCGGCGTCGGTGTTTCTCGGCGATTCCGGATCGATGTTCATCGGCTACTGCATAAGCGGGCTTCCGCTCGTCACGCGCACGGGCGAATCGCTGTTCGTTTCGCTTTGCGTGCCGATGCTCGTAATGGGCGTGCCGATATTCGACACCTTCCTCGCCATCCTGCGCCGTTCGGTGCGCGCGCTTCTCCACCGCGAGGAAAACGGCTCGTCGGACGACAGCGTCATGAAAGCGGACGCCGACCACCTGCACCACCGCATACTGCGCCGTTTCCACGGATCGCAGAAAGCGGCGGCGCGCGTCCTGTACGGCTTCGCGCTCTTTCTCGTGGCCGTGGCCATGGGCGGCATATTCCTCAAAGACCGCGCCGCGGCCCTTTTCATCGTGGCGTTCATCGTGGCGCTCGTGGTGATAGTGCGCGACCTGCTGCGCGTGGAACTGTGGGACACGGGCAGGCTGCTCACCGACATAGCGTTTTCGCGCCGTCCGCGCCGGATGCGCCTGCGAGCCACGCTCGACGTGCCGTTTTCCGTCCTTTTCGACATCCTCTGCATGAGCGCGGCGTGGTTCGCCGCCAACAGGCTTCTCCACATTCCTTTCGGAAAGGCGGTGTTCCGCGGACTTCCGGTTTTCATCATGCCCGTGTTCCTGTCTTCCGCCGTGTCGGGCGTGTACCGCATAGTCTGGCCGCGCGCGCAGGTCACGGACTTCGCGCGCCTTTTCGTGTCGGTGCTCCTGGGAACCGGATTCTCCGCGGCCATCGTCATTTTCTCCGGACGGTTCGTTCCGCACTTGGTGGCGGTTTCGTTCCTGTTCTGCGGCCTGTCGTTCTTCCCGATGGCAGGCTTCAGGATTTTCCGCTCCATCGCGCGCGACGCGTTCTTCGCCGTGGAATGCATGCGCCTAGGCTCCGATTCGTCCGCCGAACGCATCCTGGTGTACGGGGCGGGACTGCGCTTCCGCGCGTTCCGCCGCGAACTCGTGCGGTCGTTCGGACGCAACCGCCGCGTGATCGCCGGAATAATCGACGACGCCCCGGTCCTGCGCAAAAGGCTCGTTTCAGGCATACCGGTTCTCGGGACGATCGCCGCGGCCAAAAAACTCGTGCGCGAGCACCGCATAGATTCAGTCGTGATCGCCGCCCAGCTCCCGCAGCGCCGGCTGAAAGCCGTGCTGCGGCTTCTGTCCGAAACCGGCGTCAAAGTCTCCCTGTGGTCGTGCGAGGAAACGATTCTCTCCCCGGGCGCGGCCGCGGAGGCGGAACCTGCGAAAGAAACCAAAAGATGAACGACACCCCGATCGCGGAAGAAATCGCGGCGCTGAAGAAAGAGCGCGGCGCGGTGATACTCGCACACAACTACCAGCGCCCCGAAGTGCAGGACGCCGCCGATTTCACCGGCGACTCGCTGGAACTCGCCCGCCGCGCGGCGTCCTCCGACGCCCCCGTGATAGCATTCTGCGGCGTATACTTCATGGCGGAGACGGCCGCCATCCTGAATCCCGGCAAAACGGTTCTCATACCCGACCCCGGCGCCGGATGCCCCATGGCGGACATGATAGACGGCGCGCAGCTGCGCGAATTCAAGGCGCGCCATCCCGGCGCGCTCGCCGTATGCTATGTAAACTCCACGGCGGAAGTGAAGGCGGAATGCGACATCTGCGTCACGAGCGGCAACGCCGAGCGCGTGATGGCGGCGCTCCCGCGCGGACGGGAAATCATCTTCGTGCCGGACAGGCACCTCGGATCGCACGTGGCGGGAAAACTCGGCGCGAAATACATCCTCTGGCCGGGCTACTGCCCGACCCACGCGCGGCTCTCCGCAAAGCGCGTGGAGGAAGTCCGCGCCGCGCACCCCGGCGCGCCGGTCCTCGTCCACCCCGAATGCCCCGCCGACGTGCGGGCGGCGGCCGACGAATGCCTGTCCACCGGCGGAATGTGCGCCTACGCGCGCGCCTCCTCCGCACGCGAGATAATCGTGGGCACCGAAACCGGCATCCTCCACCGCCTGCGCAGGGAAAACCCCGGCAAGACGTTCATCCCCGCCGACGATTCGCTCGTATGCCCGAACATGAAGAAAACGACGCTTGAAAGCCTGCGCGACTGCCTGCGCGACATGTCGCCGCGCGTAGCAGTCCCGGAAGAAACCGCCGCGCGGGCGCGGAGCGCGATAGAGGCAATGCTCGCAGCAGGCTGAAGAACGGAACGGAACGCCGAAAGCGTCTCAAGACCATGTACCCCGACATTCCAATCTGGCTTGCATGCATATTCACCGCAGGCGGGCTGTGGCTCCTGAAAGTCTCCGCCGAGATATTCATCGACGGATCCGCCGCGACCGCGGCGCGGCTCGGCATTTCCCCGTTCGTGACCGGCATGGTGGTGGTCGGATTCGGCACGTCCGCGCCCGAGCTGTGCGTTTCCGCGCTTTCCGGGATAGGCGGCAAGTCCGACCTTTCCCTCGGCAACGCGTACGGATCGTGCATCTGCAACATCGCGCTCATCCTCGGCGTGGCGGCGCTCATAAGACCGCTGCGGGTGTCGCGCACGGTGCGTTTTTTCGCAGTCCCCGCACTCGTGGCGATTTCGGTCCTGTCGTGCTGCCTCGTGTCGCTCGGCAGCGGGTTCAGCCGCTCCGACGCCTTCGTCTGCCTGGGCGTCTTCGCCGTCCTTCTGCCGCTCTACTGCAAATTCAACTCGTCTTCCCGAGCGCCCGCGCCGGAGGAGGGAAAAGATCCTGCGGCGAAAACGATCTCCGCCGCCAAGGGCGTCGCGATGCTTCTCGGCGGGCTTGTACTGCTCGCGGGATCTTCGCACATCCTCGTATGGGGCGCAGTCGATCTCGCACTGGCGATGGGCGTTTCGGAACTCCTTGTCGGGCTTACCATTCTCGCGGTCGGCACTTCGCTGCCGGAGCTGGCGAGCGCGATCGTGTCCGCCAGACGCGGAGAAGACGACATGGTGCTGGGCAACATAATCGGCTCCAACCTGTTCAACACCCTTGCCGTGGTGGGCGTGGCAGGCGCGATTTCGCCCTTCTCCAAAATCTCCCCGTACATCCTTTCGCGGGACATGCCCGCGATGATCGCACTGTCCGTATCGATCGCGCTTTTCGCTCTGCGCAAAGGCCGGGCGGGAAGGCTCGCCGGCGCGATATGGCTTATTTCCTATGCCGTATATGTGGCGGCGATGATAATGCAGGAGACTCCATGAACGACCGGGAAACGCTGGTAATAGCCGTAGACGGCCCGTCCGGCGCGGGCAAAAGTTCCGCCTCGCGCCTCGTCGGGGAAGCGCTGGGATTCCTCCATGTGGATTCCGGGGCGCTTTACAGGATAATGACATGGCAGTGCCTTGAGCTTGGAACGGACACGTCCTCGCCGCAGGCCGTGGCCGCCGCGGTGCCTTCGATAGAAATCGAAAGCCGGGCGGACGGCGGACGCATCGCGTTTCTCGTGGGTGGGGAGGAGCCGGGCAACCGCATCCGCACCCCGGAAATCAACGCCAATGCGTCGAAAGTCGCCGCGGTCAAGGAAGTGCGCGATTCCATAACAGCCCTCCTGCGCGGACTCGTCCGCTTCGGCAATCTCGTGGTCGAAGGGCGGGACATAACGACAGCGGTGTTCCCGGATTCCCCGGCGCGGTTCTTCCTGACCGCGTCGCCCGAGGCCCGCGCCGCGCGCCGCCAGAAGGAAGATTCCGAAAAAGGCATAGCCAACCAGTCCCGCGACGAAGTGAAGGCGTCGCTGCTCGCGCGCGACAAGATGGATTCCACCCGCAAATTCGCTCCGCTGCGCAAGGCGGACGGAGTGGTGGAAATCGACTCGACCGACATGACGCTGCAGGAAGTGGTGGACGCGATGCTCGCGGCGCTTCCCCCGCAATTCAAGGAAACGGCCCGGCGATGAAACTCTTCCCAGGAGGAAACATTTTTGAAAAGGCGGCGGTCGCCGTCGCCACCGGATTCGGCTCCGGCATGGCGGCGCCATTCGCGCCGGGAACGTTCGGTTCCATCCCCGGAGTGGCGCTTGCCGTGTGGCTGAACTGCGCGTTTGCAGGACGGATATGGATCCAGGCCGCGGCCGCCATCGCCCTCGCCGTCGCGGCGATACCGTTCTGCGGCGTCGCGGAACGCGTTCTCGGCGTAAAGGACGACGGGCGCATAGTCGCGGACGAATGGATGCTCTATCCGCTCGCCGTCATAGGCCTGCCGCTCGCGGAGCATCCGTGGCTGATTCTCTGCACATTCGCGACGGTGCGCGTCTTCGACATCGTCAAACCTCCGCCGGCGAACCGTCTCCAGGCGCTTCCGGGAGGGCTTGGAATAGTCGCGGACGACTTCGCGGCGAACATCTACTCGCTCGCCGCGAACTGGGCGGCGGCGCATTTCATTTTCGGCATCCCGCTTCCGTTCTAAACCCGTGAATGCGTTTGTTTCCATAATCGTCACCGTGGGCGGAGGGCTCGGCTGCTTCCTGCTGGGCATGAAACGGCTTTCAGAAGGCCTGCAGTCGCTCGGCGGAGACGGCCTGCGCAAGTTCATGACGCTCGCCACCGGACGCCGCATGGCCGGAATCTCCACGGGCGTCGCGTCCACGCTCATAGTGCAGTCGAGTTCGATAATAGTCGTAATGCTCGTGGGATTCGTCACTTCCGGGCTGATGACGCTCGCGCAGGCGATAAACGTCCTGATAGGCGCAAACATCGGAACCACGTTCACCGTGTGGCTGATGGCGTTCGCGCCTAGCCCGGAAATCCTCGGCCTCGCCCTTATAGCGGCGGGGACCGCCCTGTATTTTCCCTTCCGCCGCGGCCGGCTCAGGCACGCAGGCATGGCGATAGCCGGTCTGGGGCTCGTGTTCGCGGGCATGGCGTTCATGAAAGACGGCGTGGCGCCCGTGAAGGAATCGCCGCGTCTCGCCGCCGCGCTCGCTTCGCTTTCGGTGGACGGACTGGCGAGCGCGATTGCGGTTGCGGCGGCATCCGCCGCGTTCACCGCGGTGATCCAAAGCTCCGCCGCGAGCATAGTCATATTCATGGCGCTCGCCTCGAGCGGGCTGATCACCTACGAAACGACGGTATGCTCGCTCTTCGGCGCGAATGTCGGCACGACCGCGACAGGCTGGCTTGCGGCGATCGGCGGTCCGCGCAGCGCCAAGCGCACCGCGCTCGCGCACACGCTCACGAACCTTGCAGGCTCCATCCTGATCCTGCCGCTCGCCCTCCCCGTGCTGGCGCCGGCGGGCCGCGCGATATTCGGCGAAGAGCGCCTGATGCTCGCAGTCTCCTGCATAGACACCGTCTTCGCGACGCTGCGCGGCATTCTCGTATTCCCGTTCGCCGGGGCGCTCGCCCGGGCGCTCGAACGGATGCTCCCGGACAGACCGGAGGAAAAACCGCACCTGTCCGCGCTGAACAGGCGCGTCGCGATAAGTCCGGTCATCGCCTGCGAACAGGCGCTGGAGGAAACCGTGTTCATGGCGGAAAGCATAGTCGAAATGCTCGCGGGAGTGCGTCCGTCTCTCGAAGGCAGGGGCGACGAAGACGGCGAAAACCGCGTACTCCGGCGCGAAGAGGCCCTTGACGGCATACAGCGCGAAATAACCGTTTTCATCGGCGAAATCATGACGACGCGCCTATCTTCCGCCACGGCCGCCCGCGCCCGCGCCATTCTGCGCATCGCGGACGAGCTTGAATCCGTTTCCGACGAAGGCCCGGCCGCGGTCAAAGCGCTGCGCCGCCTGCGCGGCGACGGCGGGGAACTCTCCGCGGGAGACCGCAAGCGCATACTCGGCATACACGACGACCTCGCCGCGTTCGCGGTGTTCGTGGCCGGTCTTCTGAAAACGTACGGCTCGCCGGAAAACCGGCGGGCGACAGCGGCCGCATCCGCGCATTCCGTCAAAATCCGCGACGCCGTGCGCGAATCGCGCAGGCTCGCGCTTGTCGAGGCCGGGACGGACGGAGACGCCCCGAGGAAGATACTCTCCGTCCTCGACATCCTCAACGCCTACGACCGCGCGCGCGGTTTCTGCATGAATATCGCGCAGACGCTGGCGGGCGGCAAGGACAGCCTGCAAAAACAGACGCCCGCGTGATGCGGACGTCTGCTTTTGCCGAACGGCTCCGGCGGCGCCGGAGCGCAGGCTATTCGATATCCACCACACTCGCCCAGTGTGCGAGCAGTTCGCGGTTCTTCGGCGTCTGGTCGCGGCTGGATTCGGCCGCCGCGACGACCGGAAGCCACTTCTGCACGTCCTGAAGCTTCACCTTGAGCGCTTCGCAGGCGAGCGACATGTACTTCTCCGCCGCCGCGACGTGCCCGGAAAGCCAGAACAGCAGATATGTGCGCGCCACGTCGGCGAGAGGATCGCCGAGGCGCACGTGCGACCAGTCGATCACGCGCCATTCGCCCTTCGGCGTTATGATGACGTTTGTCGGATTGAAATCGCCGTGGCAGAGCGCCTTGCCGCGCGGGAACGACTGCAGCTTCATGTGCAGGTCGTAGCGCGTCTCCTTGGGGAGGGGGGAGGCGGAAATCTGCTTGTCGAGCTTGTCGGCGAGGTTGCCCATGCGCTCCGACGTCTTCTTGAAGATTTCGCACTGTATCGCGACGAACTGGCGGATGTACTTCTGGAGGTTCTTCCTGTCCTTGGCCATCACGTCGGCGAGGGTTTCGCCTTCGATCCACTCGCGGCGTATGCACCAGTGGTCGCGGAGTTTCATCACCTCGACAACTTTGGCGACGGGCAGTCCGGTCTCGGCGGCGCGCGCCTCGTTCATCGCCTCGTTCAGGATGAGCGACACCTTGTAGCTCGGCCCGAATATCTTGAGCACGCTGTCCTTGTCGCGCAGGACGACCTTGTCTGCGCGCTCGAGCAGGACGCCCTTCTTCGCGGTCTTCGGCTCCCTATCTACGGCTGTCGAGGCCTTCTTCGTTGACGCTTTATTCATTTCGATCTCCTTTCGATTGCTTTTGACCTCAGACTTCGGACTTCAGACTTCGATGTCGAAAGTCCGATGTCCGAAGTCCTTCAATTTCACAC